>DASQOZ010000044.1:0-14045 GCA_035644195.1 Candidatus Methylomirabilota bacterium
TTCACGCCTTCGCTCAAGCTGCCTTCGCCGCGAAAGCCGTCGAGCATCCGCGAAACCGTGCGCGCGTTCTGGCCCAGTTCGGTGGACTCGCGCTTGAAACGGTCAATTTCCTCGATGACTTCGATGGGAATCAGAACACCGTTGTCGGCGAAATTTAGGATTGAATTGGGATCGTGAAGGAGAACGTTCGTGTCGAGAATGTAATTTTTCATCTGCTACGCCGCCAAGATACGCCGTTGCGCGTCCGGCGACAACGATTTTCAAAAATTTAATTGCAAATTTTCTGTAACAAAAATTCAATGACTTGCAATTTTTACGCGGCAGAATAATTTCCTTCCATGCCGATTTACGAATTCCATTGCGAAAAGTGCGAACGCGACAGCGAAATCCTCGTCCGCTCAACGGATTGGAAAGATTCAGAATGCCCGCATTGCGGCTCGAAAAAGTTATCCAAGAAATTTTCCACGTTCGCTTCGGCAAATGTCGGCGTGGATGCCAAGCCATCTCGCGGCAACAGCCATTCCTGCGGCGGCGGTGGATGCGGTTGCCACTGAATTTTGTAGGAGACGACGTAAGGAGTCTCTAATTTAGAAATGAGTCTCGTTACCTCGACTCCTACCTTTTACAAATCTCCCGCGCGCTGATTTGCGTCAGATTTTCCACAAGCCAATCCGGCGAATGCGTTTTCAATTCATGATGCTTCGCGCCGCCCGTCGCAACGGCCAGAACACGGGCACCGATAAATTTTCCGCAACGAATGTCGAATTGCGTGTCGCCCACGACAATGATCTCTTCCGGCTGCAAATGTTTTCCGATAATGCGCCGTCCGCGCTCGAACGCCGCGACCGCGATGTGATTTCTGTCTTCATGGTCATCCGCAAATCCGCCGAAATGAAAAATTTCCCAAAGCCCGAAATGCCGCAGCTTGATTTCCGCGCCGAGCCGGATATTGCCGGTGAGCAAGCCAAGCACCGGCGGACTTGGCAGCGCAAGCAGATCGCGGATGAAATGTTGGACGCCATGACACGCCGCGCCATCGCTCTCACGCATGACGTGGTCGGGACAGAAAGCGTAGTGATCAAAAAATTTCCGGAAATTTTCCGGCGTCGCGCGAATGCTATGAATGCCAAAAAGTTCACGCGCCAAACTCACGTCCGTGCGGCCGGCGAAACTGACTTTTTTGATGCCGTCGTGCGCGTTGAACGCCGTCGCCAGCGTCCGCGCAAAGGCATTTTTGCCCGCGCCGCCGGTATTCACCAGCGTGCCGTCAATGTCGAATAAAAAGAGTTTTGCCATGCGAACGAAAATAAAATTTTGACGGCGGTTAAATTCACCGTTTCCGATTGTAACTATTTTGCGCGTATTTTCCGCGCGATAATTCTTCAGTGTCCGCAAGCAATTTTGCACCCGGCGAAAGTTTGCGCCATTCAATTTTCCAATTTTCCCGCGCGACTTCGCGCATCGCATTTTCCCAATCCGCCCGCGCAATGGAAACCGGCGGCGGCTGCACCGAGCCTTGAATCAGCAAACCCGATTTGTTCCGCCGCTGCGCCGCGCCCGCGATTTTTTTGCCGTGCCAGAGCAAATCAAATTTTTCATGGCCGGCGAAACATTGGCCCGGCGCGGATTTTTTGCAGCACGGCGCAAGTTCGGTTTCAATTTTTAATTTTGCGAACGCGTCACGAATCCATGCGTGAATTCTGTAATAGCTTTCTTCCGCCTTGAGCAAATGCCATTCCTCATTGTCTTTTGGCGGCGTAATGAAACTATAAGTCCAGTCCGCATCGTGCGGCACGATTCCGCCGCCGGTCGGACGGCGAATCAATGGACGCAAATGTGTCGCACGTTCAACATCAGAAAACTTTTGGAAATAGCCGAACGTCGCCGCCGGTTCAGTCCAGCCGTAGAAACGCAAGACCGGTTTGCCGAGGCTCGAAACATTTTCGAGCAAGACCTCGTCCAGCGCCATGTTGAACGCCGCTTCACATTTGCCAGAATTGAGAATCAGGAAATTCATTAACCACCAAGACACCAAGACACAAAGTTTTTGGAAAGCCTTATTCTTGGTGCCTTTGTGTCTTGGTGGTTAATTTTTCTTTTACGCCGATTCGCGGACACCATTTCAGCACCTCGCAGTTCTCGCAATCCGGTTTGCGCGCGAAACAGCGACGGCGTCCGTGCCAGACGAGCCAGTGGCTGAAATCCAGCCAGTATTTCTGCGGCAGCAATTTCATCAGCGCGAGTTCGATTTTTTCCGGCGTCCGCTCCGTGACCAATCCGAGCCGATGCGACAACCGTATCATGTGAGTGTCCACGACGACGCCGACGACCACGTCGAACACGTTGCCGAGGACGACGTTCGCTGTCTTGCGCCCGACGCCGTCGAGCTGGATCAACTCCTCCATCGTGCGCGGCACTTCGCCGCCGTGACGCTCGACGAGTTTGCGGCAGCAATTCTGGATGTTCTTCGCCTTGCTGCGGAAAAATCCGGCGGACTTGATGAACTGCTCCAGTTCCGCGCGCGGCGCGTTCGCGAAATCCGCCGCCGAGCGGTATTTTTCGAACAACTCCGGCGTGATGATGTTGACGCGCTTGTCCGTGCATTGCGCGGAAAGGATCACGGCGACGAGCAATTGGAGCGGGTTCGCGTAAGTCAGCTCGCAGTGCGCGTCGGGATAAGTCTTTTGGAAACCGGCGATGATTTTTTTCAGCCGCGCGGTTTTGGTTGGGAGCGATTCTCGGAACATTTCTCCGGCAAGATTAACCGCCAAGACACAAAGGCACGAAGAAAAAATGCGCGGAGATCCCGCTTCGCGTGCAAAATCCTGAAGACGATCACATGGGCACCTTCAATACGATAAAAAATCTTGTAAGGAAACCGGTGTGCAATCAAACGGCGAAATCCATTGTAGTAAATCGGGCGGCGTTCGGGTTGTTCCTCCAGCAATCGCACTGCGCTGCGAACTTCGTTCAGAAGTTCATCGCCCAAACCGGTTCGTTGAGATTCATACCACGACCGGGCGTCCTGCAAGTCCGCCTCGGCATTCGGACGGATGATGACGCGCCAACTCACGGACGGGATTGTTTTCGGAGACGGGCTTCGACTTCCGCCCAAGTTGAACCGGCTTTGGGATTTGACTTGTATTCTTCCAGTTCGCGGTCGAGCAGGACTTTTTCTTCCGCAGTCGGCTGGCCGCCGTTGAGCAGGTCGCGTTCTTCAATGTCGCAAATGCGCTCGAAAATTTCGCGGCGTTCTTCCAATTCGAGCTTGGGCAATTCCAGCAAAATGTCAGCTTTGCTCATGGGCGCAATTTAAGTTCGCATTCGCGCTTTGGCAACAGGGAAAATTCATTCGCTCCACTCACCGGTTTGGAGATACGGCTTGAGCTTTTCCTTGAGCGTTTCGCGTCCACAAATTAAAAAAACGCAACCGCTTTCGCGGTTGCGTTTTAATTGGCTAACTTTTCCCTGGCGTCTGAAAGGTCAGGCCGTCGGAATTTTCAATTTTGCACCGACGACAATCTGGTCGTTCGCCAAATCGTTGGCCGACCGAAGCGCTTTGACAGAAATGCCATGCGCCTTGGCGATGCGCGTGAGCGTGTCGCCGGATTTGACTACATAGACCGCCGGCGACTGGCTAAAAGCTGGCGTCATGCTCGCTTTTTGGACACTGGGAACAGGCTGCGGCATGACGCCAGGGTTGAGACGGGTCATCGGGGCTGAAATAGAAATAGTTTGAGGCGTGGCAGTGGAAACCGCCGCAGTTTGAAGCGGCGTTGAGCTTGCAGAACGTTCGCTTTTACAGCCTTGAATCAACAATCCGACCAGCAAAAGCGCGGCAGCTACGACGGACGCGATGACGGCCTTTTTGAACCGTTCTTTGCGTTTGCGCTCGTTGTCCAATTGGAAGCAAGACGGGATTTGAAATGGATTTGCACTGTTCATAGCAATTTCCGAAGAAAGCAGGGCTGATGCCAATGTCTGTGGAATTTTAAGTATGCAGGCAAGATATTGGCCGCTGCCGATCACTTGACAGGCCGGAAATCAAACTTATAGTGCGCCTACTGACAAATGCACGATGAAAGTTCAATGGCTGGCGGCGAGGAGCCGCCATCGGGTCAACGACTCCAAGCTCTGAAGGAATTCAAATCCGCCGGACGCGGTTTCTGGCACGATGTTTCCGACGCCGACTGGAACGACTGGAAATGGCAACTCAAGCACCGCATCACGACGGTGGAGCAGTTGCAAAAATTCCTACCTACGCTTACGCCAGAGGAATTTGCCGGCGCAAAACTGGCGAACACAAAGCTCGCGCTCGCCATCACGCCGTATTTTTTCAATCTCATTGATCCGGCGGATGAAAATTGTCCGATTCGTTTGCAAGTCATTCCGAAAATTGCCGAAACAAAAACTGCGCCGTGGGAAATGAGCGACCCGTGCGGCGAAGATTCTCATTCGCCCGTGCCGGGACTCGTGCATCGTTATCCCGACCGCGTGTTGTTTTTGGTCACGGATCGCTGCGCGGCGTATTGCCGTTACTGCACGCGCTCGCGGCTCGTGAGCAACGCGACCGGCTACGATTTTCATCCTGAATTTGACAAGCAGATCGCCTACATCGCCGCGCATCCCGAAATCCGCGACGTGTTGTTGAGCGGCGGCGACCCGCTGCTCTTGAGCGATGACAAGCTGGAAAATCTTTTGAGCCGCCTGCGCGCGATTCCGCACATTGAATTTTTGCGCATCGGCTCGCGCATCCCGACGTTTCTGCCGCAACGCATCACGCCCGAACTGTGTGCGATGCTGAAAAAATTTCATCCGCTGTTCATGAGCGTCCACTCGAACCATCCGCGCGAACTGACGACCGAAGTGCGCGACGCTTTGGCGCGATTGGCCGACGCCGGCATTCCGCTCGGCAACCAAAGCGTGCTGCTCAAGCACGTCAACGACGACGCGACCGTGATGAAGGCGCACGTCCAGAAACTTTTGATGTGCCGCGTGAAGCCGTATTATCTTTACCAGTGCGACCTGATTTCCGGCTCCGCGCACCTGCGCGCGAGCGTGCGCCAGGGCATCGAGATCATGCAGCAATTGCGCGGGCACACGACCGGCTATGCCGTGCCGCAATATGTCATTGACGCGCCCGGCGGCGGCGGCAAAGTGCCGGTCAATCCCGAATACGTCTTGAGCCACAACGCCGACCGCGTGGTGCTGCGCAACTACGAGGGAAAAATTTTCGAATATCCCGAAGCCGCCGACGGCAGACCTTGCGGTCAGCCACCAGAAAAAATTGAAGAGCCGGAGTTGGTGTAATTTCTCGCTGTTTTAGCTAACTTTTTTCTCAAAGCAAAAAAAAGAATTTGACAGTTTGGTTTTGGTAGGTAATACTTACTTACATGAATACTAAAACTAACGAAATTGATGAGCATCTTAAAAATGTAATGGCTCAAATCTCTGAAGCGGCAATGAAATCTGACCTTGCGACAGTTCAGCGTTTAACGCGAAAAGCGTCAGAACTGCAAGAATTGAAAGAGCAAATGGCCGCAATTCATCAGCGCATTGCCAGTCTAAACAACGATAGCATCAGTGTTTCAAAAGTAATCGCAGAACCGACGAATGGGAAAATTCGACAGTTTCCAATTGAAATAACCGATGGAATGATTCGGCAAAATCTTTTGACTCTAGCTCCTCAAGTTAAAAACGGCAAAATTAAAGTTGGAGAAGAACTCATAATTGAAATTTTGCCTAGTGGTCAAAGATTTCAGACGGTGCTTTTGGAACAAGGCAAAAAACTTCGGGCGCGCAGTGAAATCGCCAGCTTCTATCGTGACGCAAAAGTAAAAGGCGGTGACTATGTGCTTTTGACGGAAATTTTTCCAGGACGCTGGACACTAAAAAAAGCATCTACTGGCGAATATGGAGTGTCTCGACTGTTACGAGACCTTGTTTAATTTCCAACTGCAAAAAATATGACCATTGAAGAAGAAATGTTCCGGCTTCCGAATCTAAAACACATTGGAATCGCTTTAGTGCAGTTTGTCTATTCGCTCCACAAAGAAACTTTTGTAAAAACAACTACAGATTGGATTTACAATCCTAAATTTGTGGCATTCGGCTTTCCTAAACGAAGTGAAACAATAAGTCTTCATATAGACGTTGATTACCCAACTGATATTGATGAAAAAGATCTTCGCATCTTGCCTCTGTATGCCGGACATCATTATCCGAAATGTCTGATTACTGAACCGCGACAATTAGCTTGCGCGACAAGATATGTTGAAGCTGCGTATCGTCGAAATGCGTTTCGTAAACGTCGAAGCTAATTACTGTAAAATTTTTCTTCGCGCCTTTGCGTTGAACTTCCCAGCGCCGTAGGCGCGACATCTTTGTAGAAATCCAAACCAAAAATTCCCCAGCCCCGTCGGGGCGGCGTATTTTTTGCCAGAAGATTTCGCTCCTACGGAGCTTTGGCCGTCTTTGATTTTCCAACTACAAAGATGCCAGCCCTACGGGCTTTCAGAATCATCGTCGGCAACTTTAGCACCGTAGGTGCGATATATTTGTAGAAAATCGTCCGCAAGGACCGAATATGCCGCTCCTATGGAGCTTTTTCATTTTGTGAACGGCGGGCTACAAAGATGCCGCGCCGACGGCGCTCCGAAATGGCGGACGCGAAACGCTCAAGGAAAAACTCAAGCCGTATCTGCAAACCGGCGAGTGGAGTGAATAATTATTTTTGGCTGTTGTCGGTCGCCGTTTTTATTTGCTGCACCTGTTTGTCACCTTCGTTGATTACAACGACAATTTGCTTTTTTGTGTTCTTGCCAAAATGTGGAGTTGCGACAGCAACCAAAACTGGAAAAACAGTGCGAAGGTCATCGCTTCTGCCTCGGCTCATCACGTCTGTTCGCCAAACTGTTTTTTTCTTTTCATTCTGAAGTGCCTTCATGTCGAACACATCTACAGAAAGAAAACGAAGATATGTAAGCGTTGAGCCAGAAACCTGTTCTGACCCGACTACGCCATACTGCGGTGTTTGTGTGGCTGTTCCATAAGTTGTCGCTGTGCCGTAATCTGAATAGGTCGTGCCGGAAAAATTATATGTGCCTCCGCCTGTCTGTCCGTAAATGGGCATTGAATAGGAATAAGATTGTTCTTTCGCGTCACCAATTCCGTAGCTGACAAAAATTGCCAAGTCCGCTTGGTCAGGAGTGGCAGACTCGCTATAACCAGCTTGAGCAAGACCACGACGAAGATAGGCAGCGTATTCACGAAATTCGAGGTCGTTCACGGTCACATCATCTTTGCCCGACAAGAGCCAATAAGAATGTCCGCCTGCATATTTCGGGTCGCTGAAACCATTGACAGCTACGCGATATGATACGCAACCGCTCAACATTATACCAACCAGCAACGCTAGTGTTGCCGCCATGAAGCACTTGCTGTTTTTGTTCATATTATTCTTCAAAATTTATCACCCAATTTCCATCGTTCCAACCTTCAGGATTTGCTGGACGTTTTCCTTTGTGAGAAGCCAAAGCTTCAAATTTGAAAACAACTCGGTCTTGTTCGTTGTATTTTTGAACCCAGCAATCTTTGATTAAACCACCGAAAAAAGATTCAGAAAGTTGACTGTCGTAAAAGAAAATATCTCCACCAACAAATGACTTCGCTCGTTCAATTGAAAGCCACCAATATCCACTCTCGTATGTTTGCGAGCCAGGCGCAATTGGTTTTGGGCGCAGTGCAGGATTATTTTGAATGAGGTGAATAGCTTTCATTTTATTTTTCCCTTTTCAAAAGGAATTCCGCCAACGCTTCGAGCGCAATCGCTTTGCCCTTGAAAATTTTCAGCGCGGCAAACGCCCTGGCCGTTAGTTGCGCCGCGATCTGCCGCGATTTTTCCAGCCCGACAATCGCCGGATAAGTCGCTTTTTGCACGGCCACGTCCTTGCCCGCCGTCTTGCCGAGCTGCTCGCTGGTCTGCGTCACGTCCAGGATGTCGTCAATCACCTGGAACGCGAGGCCGACGTGATAGCCGAAATCCGTGAGCGCGCGGAGTTGCGCGGGCGGGCAGTTCGCGCTCATGCCGCCGAGCCGCACCGAACAGCACAGCAGCGCGGAGGTCTTGCGCTCGTGGATGAATTTCAATTCGGCGATGGAAAGTTTTTTGCCTTCGCCTTCCAGATCGGCGACCTGTCCGGCGACGAGTTGCAACGAGCCGGAAGCCTTCGCGATTTCCAAAATGATTTTATCATGCGGATAGCGTGGGAATTTTTTGCATTGCGCGGCGATCTCAAACGCCTGCGTCAACAACGCGTCGCCCGCGAGCACGGCGATGCCTTCGCCAAAAACTTTGTGGTTGGTCGGTTTGCCACGGCGGAAATCGTCGTTGTCCATCGCGGGCAGATCGTCGTGGATGAGCGAGTAGGTGTGGATGCACTCGACGGCGCAGGCGAGGGGCATGGCGTCGGCTTCCCTGCCACCGCAGGCCGCCGCGGCGGCGAGCAGGACGGCGGGGCGCATCCGCTTGCCGCCGGCGAAGAGCGAATAGCGCATTGCTTTGTGAATGGTGGCGGGCTTGGTTTTTTCGGACGGCAGAAATTTGTCGAGCGCGCGGTTGACGGCATCGGTGCGCGTAACGAGAAATTGGTTTAGGTCGAACGATGATTTTTTGACGGCCATAAAAATTGTCCAAAGAAAATGCCCGAAAGGAGAGCAAGTTTGAAGGGAATTTTTGTTATTGCCTTCGGGCGCGCAACATTTAAGCTAAGCGGCTCGATTTGGTCTGAAAAACATGAACTCTGAACTTTGCAAACGCGCCAATGAAAAAGTTGGCAACCCGAACGTCCTCGTGAACCTCGTGTCGCGCCGCGTGCGCCAATTGACTTCCGGCGGCGGCGGTTTGAGCCGTCCGCTCTTCAACGCCCCCGCCAGCATGGGCGCGGCGGACATCGCCTTGACGGAAATCCTCGAGGACAAGATCGGCTGGGAAATGCCGGAGCTGGTCGAATTGGTCCGTCCGAAGGCCAAGAAGCGCAAGAAGCACTAAAATTTTAATCCGCAGATTTCGCGGATGAACGCAGATTAAAACCCGCCCAACCGGCGGGTTTTTTATTTAGACGGCTGCAATGTTTTTTAATCTGTGAAATCTGCGCAATCTGCGGATAGACTTGATTCATGGCCGACATCGTGACCAATCACAAAGCACGGCGCGATTATCACATCCTCGAAACTTTCGAGGCGGGCATCGTGCTGCACGGCACGGAGGTCAAATCGTTGCGCGCGGGCAAGGGACAGATCGCCGACGCCTTTGCGCGCGTGGAGAAGGATGAGGTCTGGCTTTACAACGCGCACATTGACGAATACTCGCACGGCAATCTCCAGAACCACGCGCCGAAAGCGCCGCGCAAACTGCTCCTGCACAAATCCGAAATCCGAAAACTGTTCGGACTTGCCTCAGTGAAAGGCAATGCGATAGTGCCGCTGGCGTTTTACTGGAAGAGTGGAAAAGTGAAAGTGTCGCTCGGCGTCGGCAAAGGCAAACAATCGTTCGACAAACGCGAAGACATCAAGAAACGCGATTCCGACCGCGAATTGAAACGCGCGACGATGAAGTTTTCCAAAGGAAAATAGCCGCGACGATAATTATGAATATCAGCCCTCAATCACCGATGAGCGCCGTGCTGGAAAAATTTTCCGGCGCGCAACGTGCGTTGTTCCGCAAATATCACATCGGCGGATGCAGCAGTTGCGGATTTCAGCCGACGGAAACTTTATTAGAAGTTTGCGCGCGCAACGGCAACTTGAATTGCGACGAAGTGCTGGCGCACATCCAGTCCAGCCACGAGCAGGACGCGAAGGTTTTGATCTCGCCGGCGGAACTCGCCGGACTTTTGCAACGCGACAAATCGGTGAAGCTGGTGGACGTGCGTTCGCGCGAAGAATTTGAGGCGGTGAACATCGCCGGTTCGGTTCTGCTGTCGCAGGACGTGATGCGCGAACTCATGGCGAGCGGCTCGAACACCAATCCGATTGTCGTGATTGATCACGCGGGCAAGAACGGTCTGGACGCGGCGGCGTATTTCATGGGTCACGGTTTGCAGAACGTGCACTGTCTGCGCGGCGGCATTGACACCTGGGCGCAGGAAGTGGACGCGAAGATGCGAAGATATAAACTGGGATAAATTTTCCGACTTGATTCTTTCTTGACCGTTCGGCGTGCAGTGGTAAATTCCCACTGTGAAAACTTTAACAGTGGATGCCCACAAACGAATCCGAATTCCTGATGCAAAACCCCGTCAAACTTTTGCCTACGAAAACGAAGGCAACGGCCGGCTGGTGCTGACGGTGGTTCGCGCTGAGACGCAAGAACCGTTTCCGCCCGGCTCGCTGAAAAAATACATCACACCGGAACGCGACGCGGAGATGTTGGAATTGCTAAAAGGTTGCTCCTTGGAGATACCGGATGAAAAAGCAGTTTGACGTTTGGCGTTTCAACTTTCCCGGCAAAGGCGAGCATCCCGTTGTCATCATCTCGCACGACGATTTTTGCGCGGGTGCGGTCATCAATGTTCTTTATTGCACCAGCCAAAGGCAAAACCGGCGATCGAAACCTTATGAAATTTTACTGAACGGCGCGGACGGCATGGATTGGGAAACATTGTGTGATTGCGGAACTTTTTATTCAATCCCATCGGCTGGACTTTTTAACAAACGCGGACGGGTTTCTTTGGAACGACGGCGGCAAATTCGCGGAAAAATCCGCGACCTGTTCAGGCTGGCGGCGACCGATTAAATGCCGTTTGCAGAACGTGCGCTGTCTGCGCGGCGGCATTGATTCCTGGGCGCAGGAAGTGGACGCGAAGACGCGGAGATATAAATTGGGTTAAGACGTAAAGCCTCGTTCAAGCTCCGCTTGAGCAAATTGCAAATAGGACTTTTCCGTTTCGATATGAATTTTCGCGCGTTCGAGTTCTTCTTTCAGGCGAGAATATTCACGCTCCATTTCGGCTTTAGCCTGTTCAACTTGGGCTTGTCCCTTTTTGTAGCCTTGTTCGAGATTGCGTTGAGCTTCACGCGCTTTTGATTCAGCGTTACGCACATCAAGTTTGCTCCGTTCGACTTTGTATTGCTTTTCGGTCATACAATTTGGAAAAAGAAACTTTATCAATTACACGTTCGTGTATTGCTGCGGATAGGTAAAATGTTAAGCGAAAATCGCACTCGACACGGAAGTGCCGAGTGCGTGCTTTAAGCTGCTGACGCTTTGTCCGTCGAAGCTGACAAAGGCAAAGGTGGTTCTGGTTCTAACGTGATCACAACTTTACGTTTAGTCGGATCGTCCATAAGAATATCAGCCATTACTTTTATTTCGTCAGGAAATAACAGCCATTGGGGCTTTCCAAACGTTTGAGGATAGCCTATTTCGTCGTCGTTGTGCCAACGACACGCTAACCTTAATTCAGGGTCACCGTCCCAATGTCCTCGTGCTATGGCAAAGCCGTAATTATCGTAGAGGATTTCTTTGATTTTGAATTTACTGGTGTCAGAAATGAAACCAGAATGTGCAGGGGTGTATTTATTCATAGCAATACTTTTACTATCTATTTTTGGTTGCCTTGAATTACCAGTAGCAACATCGCTACCAAGACATCAAGGTAAAGCCATCATAACTGCGTTTACTAATTTGTCAAACATTAAACTTAAACAGCAGCACGTCGCCGTCTTTCACGACGTATTCCTTGCCTTCCATCCGATACAAACCTTTTTCGCGCGCGGCGGCGATTGAACCGAGTTTGACCAGATCGTCGTAAGCCACGGTTTCGGCCTTGATGAAGCCGCGCTCGAAATCGGAGTGGATGACGCCCGCCGCTTTCGGCGCGGTGTCGCCGTTGTGGATCGTCCACGCGCGGACTTCTTTTTCGCCCGCCGTGAAATAAGTCCGCAGTCCTAGCAGATGATACGTCGCTCGGATGAGCGCGCCGACGCCGGATTCATCCACTCCCAACTTCTTCAAATATTCCTTCGCATCTTCAGCCGAAAATTCAGGCAGCTCACTTTCAATCTGCGCGCTGATGACCACAGCTTCGCAATCGAGATGTGCTTTGACGTAATCGCGGACTTTTTCGACGAACGGATTTTTATCGGCGGTAGCCAAATCGGATTCCTTCACGTTGCACGCGAAAATCGTCGGCTTGTCGGTCATCAGCCAAAACAAACGCGAGATGGCTTTGTCTTCCGGCGTGAGTTCGAGCGTGAGCGCGGGTTTTCCGGCGTTCAGGTGCGGTTCGATTTTTTTCAGGACATTTTCCTGCGCGAGCGCTTCCTTGTCGCCGCGTTTGGCGTCTTTGGCGACGCTGGCGAGACGTTTTTGAACGGCTTCCAAGTCGGCGAGAACTAATTCCGTTGTGATGGTCTCGATGTCGCGAATGGGATCAATGTTGCCGGCGACGTGATGGATGTCCGCGTCCTCGAAACAGCGCACGACCTGCACGATGGCGTCCACTTCGCGGATGTGGGTGAGAAATTTATTGCCCAAGCCTTCACCCGCCGCCGCGCCTTTCACCAGTCCGGCGATGTCCACAAATTCCACCGCCGCCGGAATGATGACGCTCGTCTTGGCGATGCCCTTGAGCACTTCGAGCCGCGCGTCCGGCACGGTGACGATGCCGACGTTCGGGTCAATGGTGCAGAAGGGATAGTTCGCGGCCTCGGCCTTGCGCGAGCGCGTGAGGGCGTTGAACAAAGTTGATTTGCCCACATTGGGCAATCCGACGATTCCGGCTTTTAGCATAAATTATTTCACCGCAGAGGCGCGGAGACGCAGAGAATTAACATGAAATCGCGAAGGCAAAAAGATTTTGTTCTTAAAGTTTATGATGGGACAGTTGCCACGCCATGCGGATGCCGTCGAAAATTCCCAGCGCAATCAGGCACAGCCCGGAAAAATGCTGCATCCGCAGCAACGTTTTTTCGCCGAATTGTCCGTGTCGGCGCGACATTCCAAAACTTAATCCGCAAAACCACGCGTTCGTGCCGAGCGCGACGCCGATGACGCACGCCGCCTTTGCGGCAATGTTGTCCGCCACCCAATATTGATCGCTGAAAAAAGCCTGGTGCGACATCAAATAGGCGGCGATGACCAGCCACGTCGCCAGCACGCCGACGTTGCCCATGACGCGCACGAAGCCGACGGCGAACGCGGAGTGCGGCTGCAATTTTTCCTCGATGCGCCCTTCGAGCCGCTCGGCCTTGGAACCGAATTGCGTCGCGGCGGCGACTTTTTTTGCCGCGAGAAATCTTGTTCCAAGAAACAAAAGAAAAACGAAGGTGAAAACTTTCATCACGGCTTCGACCAGATGCCTGTCAAAAAACGATGAGAAACCGGCGAATGCAATCGAGCAATAAACCACTTCCATCGTCGCCGCGCCAAGACCGATGAGCATCGCCCACTTGAAACCGCGCTGCGCGCCTTCGTTGATGATCGTGAGATTGATCGGACCGACGGGAATCGAGGAGAAAATCAGCGCGGTGACAAAACCGGCGAGCGCGGCGAGTAAAGTTGGCGGCAGGTCTGGCATGGTCAGTTCGCGCCGTCCGGTTCGTCTTCGTCCTCTTCGATTTCGCGCCGCCACGCGCGCGAGAGGCTTGGACGCACGAAGCCGTAAATCAGATACGCGGTGAAAAATATCGGCAGGACGTAATAAAGAATTTTTTCGCGCAGAATCAAGATGCAGCCGACGAACAGCGCGCCGCTGATCACTTTCAAAAAAGTCGTGGACGAACGCAGGCCGAGACCCTTGAAACTCGGATAACGAACAGTGCTGACCATCATCGCGGACAAAAACACGAGCACAAACGCGATCAGATAATTCCAGTGGCCGAGGCTTTTTTCCTTTTCGTTGAAATGGATGATTAGCAGCGTGAGCGACGCGACAAGTCCGGCGGCGGATGGAATTGGAAAACCGAGAAAATCTTTTCCGGTGCCCGGCAAATTCATCGCGGCGAGGCAATTGAACCGCGCCAGCCGGAACGCGCCGCACAAA
>DASQOZ010000045.1:0-13325 GCA_035644195.1 Candidatus Methylomirabilota bacterium
TTGAGCGGCTCTTCGCCTGGCTCTTCAGCTTCCGACGGCTGGTGGTCCGTTATGAATACCACGCGGAGAATTTTCAAGGGTTTGTTCATTTGGCGGCGGTAATCATCCTCTTGAGACATTTATGAGATACGCTCTAGCAAAAGATGCGTTATATCCATTTTTTAGTTTATCTGTGAATGTTGCCGACATTCCGCCGCCAAATCGTATTTCCTCTCTGCTTTCTGAATTCGTGTATTGAAAATCTGACACCCACAATTCATTTGTTCTACGCCTGTTCCAATCATTTGTTTTCACCCAATAAATAGGCTGAATAACAAAATTGGTTTTATAAAAATTAATCAGAATTGTTCCGGGTGGACCTGAATTCGTTGTTACATTTTTGTATTTAACAAAAATGTCCCGAATCATTTGTTGTTCTTCGTGTGTGAAAAGATTCGTATTTGAAACTGAATTTGCAAATTCTGGCGGACAAGGCTGTCCCTTTCCAAAGTCGGAGACAGTAACAGTCACGTTACTTTGGCTCGCCGGATCTAGAAATGGAATAAACAATCGTTCTGCCCCAAAAACGTTAAATACAAATGAAATTGAAAAACCGACAAAAAGGCATTGAAGCCATTTCATAAGTTTGACTTTGCTCTGGCTTCAATGCTTTATCAAGACAAATGCAAAGGCGTCATTTTCCTTCGCGCCTTTGCGGCTTTGCGTTAAAGTTTTTTCGTCCGCATGAAGCAATTTGATTTTTTAATTTTAGGCAGCGGCATCGCGGGGCTGACGTTCGCGCTGAAAGTCGCGCCGCGCGGGCGCGTGGCCATCGTCACAAAAAAAAATCGCGCGGAGTCGAACACGAATTACGCGCAAGGCGGCATCGCGGCGGTCACGGGCAAGGACGATTCGTTTGAATTGCACGTGCGCGACACGCTCGCGGCGGGCGCGGGTTTGTGCAAAGAAAAAGTCGTCCGCACAATTGTCGAAGAAGGCCCGGCGCGGATTCTGGAATTGATCGAACTCGGAATGAAATTTTCCGAATCCGAAAATCGCGCCGAAGACGGCTCGCGCGAATTGGATTTGGGACGCGAAGGCGGCCATTCGCGCCGCCGCATTTTGCACGCGAAGGACATGACCGGTCACGAAATCGAAAGCGCATTGCTCGACGCGATTTCAAAACAGCCGAACATTTCCACTTTTGAAAATCATCTGGCGATTGACTTGATCACGAGCCGGAAATTTGGTCTGCAAGACGGCAATCGCTGCCTCGGTGCTTATGTTTTCGACAAAAAATCCAATCGCGTCGAAACATTTTCCGCGCCGGTGACATTGCTGGCGACGGGCGGCTGCGGCAAAGTTTATCTTTATACGACGAATCCCGACATCGCGACGGGTGACGGCGTGGCGATGGCATTTCGCGCGGGCGCGAGCATCGCGAATATGGAGTTCGTCCAGTTTCATCCGACATGTTTGTATCATCCGAAAGCGAAATCATTTTTGATTTCAGAAGCTGTTCGCGGCGAAGGCGGTATCTTGAAAAATCTCGCCGGTGACGAATTCATGGACGGCGCGCATCCAATGAAATCGCTCGCACCGCGCGACATCGTTGCCCGCGCGATTGACAGCGAGATGAAAAAATCCGGCGCGGACCATGTGCTGCTCGACATCACGCACAAGCCCGCGAAATTCATCGTCGAACGTTTTCCAAATATTTATCAGACGTGTCTGCGCCACGGCATTGACATCACGCGCGAGCCGATTCCCGTCGTGCCGGCGGCGCATTATCAATGCGGCGGCGTGGTGACGAACATTGATGGCGGGACGGACATCGCAGGACTTTTTGCCGTCGGTGAAGTCGCGTGCACGGGATTGCACGGCGCGAACCGGCTGGCGAGCAATTCGCTTTTGGAAGCGCTCGTGTGCGCGCATCGCGCGGCAGAAAAAATTTTGGCGAATCCAGTTTTAAAAATAGACGCGCAAATTCCCGCGTGGCAATCGGGAAACGCGACGAACGCGGACGAACTCGTCGTCGTCTCGCACAATTGGGACGAGATTCGCCGCTTGATGTGGGATTACGTTGGCATCGTGCGCACGAACAAGCGCTTGGAACGCGCACAGAAGCGCATCGCGAATCTGCAGGAAGAGATTCACGACTATTATTGGAATTTCATCGTCACGAGCGATTTGCTGGAATTGCGCAACATCGCGACCGTGGCGGAATTGATCGTGCGCTGCGCATTGATGCGGCCCGAAAGCCGCGGACTGAATTACAATCTGGATTTTCCAAATCCCAATCCCGACTGGGCGCAACGCGATTCCATCTTAAGAAAATCTTGAAAAGCCGTGCGCGCCGAATATCCTGTAAACGTTGCGCGGTTAGCTCAGTGGTAGAGCATTTGCTTCACACGCAAGGGGTCGCAGGTTCAAACCCTGCACCGCGCACCATTCCACCCGTTAAGATTTTTTGACGATGCGACTTGAACAGACGACAAATCCCAATGCGAAGCCCCAAAGTCCCGATGCGGAACGTGAAAACTCCGTTGCGAAGCCGTCAAACCGCGATGCGGACGGTGAAAATGCCGATGCGGAGGCGTCCGGCGACGATGCGGACGTGTAAAATCCCGTTGCGAACGCGTCCAGACGTCATGCGAAGCCGTCAAAATGCCATGCGAACGTGTCCAGCCGCGATGCGAACGCGTAAAATGAGCCGGAAACCTTTCAAAATCCCAATAAAACCACAAAACATTGAATTTGACCACGGATGGACACCGATAAACACGGATTTTTCAAGTCCGCAGGACTGGCATCTTTGTAGAAATGGCGGCACAAATGAAATCAAGCTCCGTAGGAGCAAAATCATTTTTTGGTGGGGCGAGCGTCCTCGCGAGCCGGATCATTGCCGAATATGTCGCTCCTGACGGAGCTTGATTTGGTTTTGAATTGGGTTCTACAAAGATGTCGCGCCTACGGCGCTGGACAATTTTTAACGCGCCGGACGTGACGGAGGCGTGCGCGAAATTTAAAAGACTAAATTAAAGCCGTTACGGTTCACCGGAAATATGATTGAAAGAATTTTCATCAACTTTTCCTGATAGTCGTAATAAGCAAAAGCTTGGTCATAGCGTTTTTGGTGTCAAGCGTTGCTTTGACTTTGTTTAGAGCATCTGGAGGAATTCCTTTTCATCAATAATCTTCACGCCGAGTTTTTGCGCCTTGTCCAATTTTGAACCGGCGTCTTCGCCGGCCAGAACAAAATCCGTGTTGCCGCTCACACTGCTGCTGACTTTGCCGCCGAGTGATTCGATCTTCGCCGCCGCTTCCTCGCGCGTCAGCGTCGGCAATGTGCCGGTCAGCACAAATGTTTTTCCGGCGAACGGACCTTCCGGTCGGGCACTATTCATTTTCTCATTTTCCGGTTTAATCCCCAGTTCCTTCATCCGCCGCAAAATCTGTTTTCCGTTTTGCGCCGCAAAGAAATCGAGAATACTTTTGGCGACGACCGGCCCAACTTTGGTGACGATGCCCAATTCCTTCTCCGCTTTGCTCTTGGACGGCGCGGCGAAATGGGAAGCAATCAATCGCTCGGCAATTTCGGCGATTTCCTTTTTCAGTTTTTCGCGCCGTTCAGGATTTTCGCGGCGCAATCCGGGCAATTCTGAAATCTTTTCGTGATATTCCAGAATGTCTGCAAGCAATGAGGATTTTGCGACGTTTTCAATCGTCTCGTGAAATTTCGCCAAATCCTGCGCCGTCGTTTTGCCGACATCAGGAATCGCCAGAGCAAAAATCCAGCGCGACAGCGGAAAAGTTTTGGCGCGTTCAATTGTGGCAATCGCTTTCGTTGCATTTTTTTCGCCATACGTTCGCGGCGATTCTTCGGTGCCGAGATTGAGCGTGGCGAGTGGCTCCAATTTCAATTCAAATAAATCCAGCGGCTCGCGAACCAAATTTCTTTCAACCAATTTGTCGGCGACAATTCCGCCAACGCTTTCGATGTCGAGCGCGCCGCGAGCGGTGAAAAATTCCAATCGCCGCGTTGCCTGCGCCGGGCATTGAAGATTTTCGCAACGCCAGACGACGTATTTCGGGTCGCGCGCAATGCGTCCGCCGCAAACGGGACATTTGCCGTTCAAATACTTTTCAAAATCAAACGGCTTCGCATCGCGTGGACGTTTCGATTCCACGACGCTGATGACCGCCGGAATGACTTCACCGGCTTTTTCAATTGTCACGGTGTCGCCGATGCGGATGTCTTTGCGTTTAATTTCGTCCTCGTTGTGCAACGTTGCGCGGCTGATGGTGCTGCCCGCGAGAAAAACCGGTTCGAGTTCGGCTACGGGCGTGAGAGCGCCGGTGCGCCCGACTTGAATCGTGATTCCATTTAATTTCGTCTCGGCTTGTTCGGCGGCGTATTTGTAGGCGATTGCCCAGCGCGGCGCTTTGGCGGTGAAACCCGCGCGTTCGCGTTGCGCGAAGGAATTCAGCTTGATGACCGCGCCATCAGTTTCGTAAGGAAAATTTTTGCGGATTTTGTCCAACTCGTTGATTGCAGAAATCAATTCGTCGGCAGAATGGCAGTGCCAAATCTTTTCGGGCGTTTTGAAACCGAGCGACTTGAGCCATTCGAGAACTTCCGTATGCGTTTTGGGATGCGCGCTCGCGCCTTCGATTTTGCCGAGATTATAGACGACAATATCCAGCGGACGTTGCGCGACAAGTTTTGGGTCGAGTTGCTTGAGCGAACCGGCGGCGGTGTTGCGCGGATTAATGTAAAGTTCCTCGCCCGCCGCCTTGCGTTCGGCGTTTAGTTTTTCAAATCCGGCAACCGGCATAAAAACTTCGCCGCGAACTTCCAAAATACTTGGCGTAGTGGCGTTCGGCAGAACGCCGCCATCTTTTTGTCGGGATATTTGCGGCGCTCTGCCGAACGCCGCTACGTTAGATAAATGAAGCGGCACAGAGCGGATGGTTTTGAGATTTGTCGTGATGTCGTCGCCGGTCGTTCCATCGCCACGCGTCGCGCCGATGGTCAATTTGCCGTTTTCATAGCGCAGGCTCACGGCCACACCGTCCACTTTGGGTTCAACTGCCCAATCTAATTTTTCGCCGGGCAAAAGTTTTTCAAGGCGCTTGACGAAATCGCGGACTTCATCCTGCGAATAGGTGTTGTCCAAACTCAACATCGGCAGCAGATGCCGGACGGGTTTGAATGCTTTCAGCGGTTCGCCACCGACGCGATAGCCCGGCGAATCGGGCGTGGCGAGTTCGGGAAAATTCTTTTCGAGGTCGAGCAGCTCGTGATAAAGCCGGTCGTAATCGCGGTCGGAAATTTTTGGCTGCGCCTCGACGTAATACGCGCGGTCGTGCTCGCGGATTTCCTCGGCGAGTTGCGCGTGGCGTTTTTTGGCTTTGGCTTGCGTCACGGGAAAACATTTAACGCAAAGGCGCAAAGAAGCAAAGACGCGAAAATTCGGCTCACGCGGACTCTCGCCCCACCAAAAACTATTTTGACCTGCGCGCCAAGCGGTTTTAAATTGGCGTTGTGCAAGGGAAATTGACGAGGATGTTTCACATTGAAAAGCAGTGGCTGCGGCACGCGCCGCTGCCAAAATCTTTTTCCAATTACTTCGGTCGAAAATTATTTTTGCTTTTTCTCACGGTTCACGGACTGGGCGCGTTTGCGCTGATTTCGCTGGGCGTGCTTTTGAAAAAATGGACTGTCGCGCCAAACATCATTCGTCCTCTGATCTTCAAAGAAACGGCGCGCGCCGGAATCAAATTGCTGCCGATGTTCATTTTCGTCGCGCTGGCATTGGGTTTTTTGACGATCGGGCAGGCGATGGCGGGATTGACGCATCTCGGTGCGTCGGGCGCGATCCAGTATCTTGGAACCATCATGGTCATCGTGATCGTGCGCGAACTCGGGCCGTTGCTGGCGGCGGTGCTGGTGCTGGCGCGCGTCGGCACGGCGAACGTGATCGAACTCGGCAACGCCCGCGCTCTCGGCGACGTGGAAGCGCTCGAAACAATGGGCGTTGACCCTGTGCATTATCTGGTGGTGCCGCGCGTCATCGGCATGACCGTTGGCGTTTTTGCGCTGACGGTTTATCTGATTCTCGGAACGCTGGTCAGCGGATATTTATTCGCATTTTTGCAGGACGTGCCGCTGACGCCAAGCCAATATTATTTGCAACTCGCGGATTCGCTGACGTCGCTGGATTTTGCGCTGGTCGCGGCAAAGTCGCTTCTGTTCGGATTTTTCATCGCCATCGTGACGTGTTATCACGGGCTGGCGCAACCGTTGCGGCTCGAAGAAGTTTCGCGCGTCGCCGTGCGCGCGGTGTCGCAAGGCATCGTCGTGTGCGTGCTGATTGACGCGTTGTTCATCCTGCTTTATCTCGTCACATGAACGAAAACGAAAACCAAAACGAAACCGTCATCGAAATGCGCGACGTGCAAGTCGGCACGATGCGCGATTTGAGCGAGGTCGTGCTCGAAAATGTGAACTTGTCGGCCGCGCGCGGCGAATTTTGGGTCGTCGCCGGCCCGCAACATTCCGGCAAGAGCGATTTTCTGATGATGACCGCCGGGTTGATGCCTCCGGCAAACGGTTGTTACAAATTTTTTGGAAATGAAACCGGGATTTTTGACGAATCACGGCTCGCCGACCGGTTGCGGATGGGATTCATTTTTGAAAGCGCGCAATTGTTTCACGATTTGACGATTGCGGAAAATATCGCGCTGCCGTTGCGCTATCACAAAAATTTATCCCCATCCGACGCGGTGAAAGCGGTGGATGAATTGCTCGAATTGACGGAATTAAAACCCATCGCCGACGTTACGCCCGCGAATCTGCCGCGAAGCTGGCATCGCCGCGCCGGGCTTGCGCGCGCGCTGACGCTGCAGCCGGAAATTTTGCTGCTCGACAATCCGCTGGGCGGCCTTAACGCGCGTCATTCACAATGGTGGCTGCGGTTTCTCGACGGATTGTGGCGCGGCCACAAATTGCTCGGCGAAAAACCGATGACTATCATCGCGACGACGGACGATTTGCGCCCGTGGCGAAATGACGCGCGACGATTTGCGCTTTTGAAAGACGGAGAATTTGTTTCGCTCGGGGCATGGAACAAAATTCTTTCCTCAAATGAACCCATTGTGAAAGAATTACTGGCGCAACCTGTTGAAGAAAATATTTTATGAACCACAAAGACACCAAGACACGAAGGAAATTTCAATTCCATGTTTCTTTGTGCCTTGGTGCCTTGGTGGTTGAAAAATAAAAATTATGGCACTGCAAGATTTGACACCGCAATTGCGCACGCGCTTGAGCCGGATGGAACGCGCCGTGGGCTGGTTTGTTTTTTTGGCGACGGCACTGCTGCTGTTCGGCTTCGGCTATTACCTTTATCACACGGCGGAACGCAAAGGCTGGTTCACCATCAAGGCGAAGTTTGTGACTTACATCAGCAGTGCCGCCGGATTAAAAGTTGGCGACGCCGTCGTCATGAAAGGAACCGAAGTTGGCCGCATCACGCTCATTGATCCGCTGGAACCGCGCAATCCGCTCAATGTCAAAGTCGAATTTGAAGTTCGCGACCGTTATTTCCGTTACATTTGGCGGGACGGCTCGGTCGTGAAAGTGAATGCGGCGGATTTTCTCGGCAAACGGCAAATCGAAATCACCGTCGGGACAAATGGCCCGGCGATTTCCGTCACTCAACCGATTACTGTCTTCACAAACCTCGACGATTTGAAACAACTTGTTGTCGCGACGACCAATCACTGGCAATTGGCGCAGGACATTCTCGATGAAAATTCAAATATCATTTTCGGCGCTTACACAATGTTGAACGAAACCAATTTCCAACACATCGCGGAATTGACGCACGACCCGATTTATGCCTACAACAATACCGATCCGACGAAAAATCACGTCGTCGCGGTTTGGCGATGGCATTCACATCGCTACGAAATGATCACGCCGGGAAGTGAAAGCGCGGCGTTACCAGCCCTCGAATCGCCCGCCGTCACCGAGCGGTTGCAAAAAGTCGTGGATCAAGTGCAAGCTGCTTTGCCGAATTTCCTCGCATTGACAAATCAATTGAGCGCATTGCTTAACAACGGCGCGAACGCCGCGTCCAACGTCAGCTCGCTCGCTGTCAGTGCGCAGCCGATTGTCACGAACGCAAATTCTTTGATTGTGAATCTCGATACGAATGTTACCGCGACTCTCATCAGCCTTTCCGAAATGACGAGCAACCTCAACGCGCAGGTTCAGGAAAATTCAAACGTCTTGAGCAGCATTTCCAAGGCGGTGACCGATTCGGACACGTTCGTTCAAGGCTTGAAACATCACTGGCTGTTGCGTTCGGCGTTCAAAAACGAAAACAAGAAAACCAACGCGCCGCCGGCAAAACCGATTTCACCGAAACCTTAAGCAGCTTTTCCTAAAAATCGCCGCAACCGTTTCATCATCGTCTCGGCGAAACGCTCGTAAGATTCAAGCGAGCGCCCGTAGATTTTGATTTCGTCAATCGTCGCCAATGACATACAAAAGTCCAGATCGTGAAACGCGCGCCCGTGTTTGAGACGTTTCAACCAGCGGCTCAAATCTTTGACTTCTTCAATCTCATCATCGAGGCCGGGATGAAATGAAATTTTCCACTCGTTGCGATGCACAAACATTTCGCTTTCTGCTTCAAACCACGCGTCGCACAGCAAAATGCAGATGGATTTGTTGCCACAATTTCCGAGCCGATAAAAAATGATGCGCGAATCGCTTTCACAAAAATGGTCGAACGCGATGTCCAGCGCGTCGTCCGGCGGCGGCGTGAATTGAAGTTGAAAACTGGTTTGCAATCCGCCTTGCGATGATTTTGATTTTTCAAAACAAAGATTTTCCTCGAAGAGCCAGACCAAATCTGTCGAGAAATTCCGTTCGGCAAGAATCTTTTTCCAAGTTTCAAGGGCTTCGTCCAGCGCGGGACGTTCAAACGGCGGATTCATTTAGCGTCACTGTGACTTTTCTTGAACCAATCGGCAAATAATTTTATGCCCACTTCAAATTTGGTCTGTGGATTGTAGCCGAGTTTTTCGCGCGCCTTGGAAATGTCAGCAAAAGTTATGGGAACATCGCCGGGCTGCAACGGTTGCCGGTCAATGATCGCTTTTTTGCCGAGCGCGGCTTCAAGCAATTCAATCATCCGGCTCAACGAAACCGTCTGCGATTCGCCGAGATTGAAAATTTCAAAACCAAATTCTTTTTTTGTCGCCGCAACAATTCCGTCAACCGTGTCCGAAACAAAAGTGTAATCGCGAGCTGCGCTGCCATCGCCGAAAACAGGAATCGGTTTGCCGGCTGAAATCAATTTCGCAAATTTGTAAATCGCCAAATCCGGTCGCTGGCGCGGGCCATAAACTGTAAAAAAACGCAGCATTGTAACGTCCATTTTGTAAATGTGATGCCAGACGTGGCCGAACGCTTCGCACGCGAGTTTGCTCGCGGCATAAGGCGAAATGGCGGAAACAATCGGGTCGCTTTCTGAAAACGGCACTTTGGAATTGGTTCCGTAAACCGATGACGATGATGCGATGATGATTTTTTTTATGCCGGATTTTCGCGCGGCTTCGAGCACATTGACCGTGCCTTCGACATTGACGCGCTGGTAAAGCGCCGGTTCGGCAAGGCTCGGACGCACGCCCGCGCGCGCGGCGAGATGGATGACCTGGTCGAATTTGACTGAAGAAAAAATTTCGTCGAGCGCGGCGCGGTCCGTAATGTCGCCGTGGACAAATTCAAACGGCTTGGCGAGCGACTGGATTTCGCGGAGGTTGCGTTGCTTGAATTGCGGGTCGTAGAAATTGTTAAGGTCGTCGAATGCCCAGACGCCGTGGCCGTCGCGCAGGAGCCGTTCGCAAACGTGCGAGCCGATGAAGCCCGCGCCGCCGGTGACCAGAAAATTCATGGCGAAACGCTAACAATCAGCGGGCGAAGTGTCGAGCGATGAACTATGCTGGCGGCAAACGCAAAGTCGAATCCAGCGGCTGGATGTCCGCCAGTTCTTTCCCGGAAGTTGCGCCGCCAAGTTCCGCCAGCCGTTCGCCCGCCGGACGGATTCGCGTCTGAAAACTCGACGCCGCGTCATTGAATGCGGAATTCGCGCGTTCAAGTCCGCTGCGGATTTTTTCAAAATGCTCCGTGAATTTTACGACGCGTGAATAAAATTCCTGCGCCGCTCCGGCGATTTTCTGCGCGTTTTCCGTCTGCGCATATTGCTGCCAGCTCACGCTTACGGAGCGCAGCAGCATGATGAGCGTCGCCGGCGTCGCAAGCGAAATTCTTTTTTCCGCCGCCCAGATGATCAAGTCATGGTCGCCTTCCAGCGCCGCGCTGAACAGTGATTCTGCTGGAACGAACAGCACGACATAATCCAGAGCATTTGGAAATTGCGCCGGATAATCGCGTTCGGCCAATGCTTTAATCGTGCCTTTCAATTTTGTCGCGTGCGCCGCCAATGCTTCCGCCCGCTTCACCGGCTCCGCCGATTCCAGCGCATTAAAAAAATCAAAATCAGGAACTTTCGCGTCCACGATGATCACGCGGTCGCCGGGCAATTTCACGATCAAGTCGGGACGATTTTCGCCCGCCTGCGTCTGCTCCGTGAAATCGCAATGCGCGCTCATGCCCGCCGCCTCGACGACGCGCCGCAAAGTTTCCTCGCCCCATTTGCCGCGCGCCTGGTTCGATTTCAAAACCATGCGGAACTGCTGCGTTTCATTCGCGAGCGACAAATTGGATTGTGAAAGCATTTCCAATTGCTTCTTCACCTCGCCGAGCGTGGACGACTGCGCGGCTTCACTTTGCTGCAAACGTTTCTGGTAATCGTCCAGTTTTTGCCGGAGCGGTTCGACCAATCCTTTGATCGCTTCCTGCCGCTGCGCCAGATCGCCTTTCGCCGTTTCCTGAAATTTGCCGAACGTCTGCTCCGCCAACCGCAAAAATTCCGGCGCGGATTGTTTCAACGCGTCGGCGCTCAATGCTTTGAATGTGTCGCGCAAATCCGCCAATGCTTTCGTTTGCAATTCACGCTGCTCGGCCAATAATTTTTCTGCGGCAGCTTGTTTCGCTTCCGCTGCGGCACGAGCATTGCCAGCCTCGAAAATTTGTCCGCGCAATTGTATTAATTCCGATTCGCGCTGCGAGATTTGCTGGCGCAATTCGTTTTCCAACCGCAGATCGGAACGTTTGCCGCCCCATTTCAGCCAGCCGAAAAGAATTCCGAGACCGACGCCAATGAGCGCAGCGATTAACATTTGGATTTCTGGAGGCATAGTCGAATCATCCTCTTTCTCATCCTCATCGTCATCCTCAAATTGAGAATGAGAACGACGATGAGGATGAGGAGGATTAAAAAATCAGAAATGCGCGACGACTTCAATCTCCACGTTCGCGCCTTTGGGCAGCGCGGCGACCTGGATGGTCGAACGCGCCGGGAAATTTTCCGTGAAATACTTCGCGTAAATCTCGTTCATGCCAGCGAAGTCCGCGAGGTTCGTCAGGAACACCGTGGATTTCACGACGTTGGCGAACGTCAGCTTCTGGTCGTCCAAAATCGCCTTCACATTTTCCAGCACGCGGTCGGTTTGCGCTTTGATGTCGCCGGAAATCAAATTGCCGTCCTTCGGGTCAATCGGGATTTGTCCGGCGCAGAAGAGCAGGTCGCCAGTGCGCACGGCATGATTATATGGGCCGACGGCGGCAGGTGATTTTGCGGGTTTGATGATTTGTTTTGTTGCCATATTTTTTAGAAATTGCGCTGCAAGTCTGTCGCTTTTGTCCGGCAGCGTCAAGATGCGCGGTTTGCTTTTCGTTCGCCCGCCGGAAGCGAGGCTGCTAACCTGCACGTCCGAAAGAAATGTCCGCTCATAAAAATAATAACAGCGATGCCGGAAAAGCCACCGCGCAATTGAAGGCCGCCGCCGAAATTTTGGAAAAAGCGGTTGGAAATCGGGCGCTGCTTGCGGAACTTTCGGAAGAAGAACGGACGCGGCTACTCACGGCGGCGGGTGCGATTTATTGTCCCGATGTGAACGAGCGTCGCCGTCTCGTGAAAGCGAAAGTGCGTCGTCGCAAGGCGGAAAAAATTCAGCGCGACGAATCCAAACTGAACGAGACGGGCATCCGCAAATTGCGCCGCGAAAAAGTTTTCACGACGCCGAACGTGAACCTGCCAATCAGTTTCGAACAGAAGGAGATTGAAGACGATCCTGATTTCCGCGAAGTCGTCGAGCCGCAGAATTGCTACGTTTGCAAACAGGATTACTCAACCATCCACCATTTCTATGACCAGCTTTGCCCGGCGTGCGCGGAATTAAATTTTGTCAAACGCACCGAGACGGCGGATTTGCGCGGGCGCGTCGCGCTGCTCACCGGTGGTCGCGTGAAGATCGGTTATCAGGCTGGAATAAAACTTTTGCGCGCCGGAGCGCATTTGATTGTCAGCACAAGATTTCCGCGCGACTCGGCGATACGTTATTCGCAAGAGCCGGATTTTGAAAATTGGAAAGGTCGTCTGGAGATTTTCGGACTCGACCTGCGCCACACGCCGAGCGTGGAGGCGTTTTGCAAACATCTCCTGACGACGCACAATCGCCTTGATTTCATTGTGAACAACGCGTGTCAAACGGTTCGCCGTCCGCCGGATTTTTATCAGCACATGATGGAATCGGAAACCGGGTCATTGCATGACCTGCCACCAGAAACTGCGAAGCTGCTTGGCGCTTACGAAGGCTTGCGCGGCTACCACATTTTGCCGGAAGCTGGTAGGGCTGACCTGCCGGTCAGCCAAGCCGCGCAGCAGCGCGGCCCTACCAATTCAATTGCAGCATCACTTGTCGGACTCACGCACGCGGCGGCGCTGTCGCAAGTGCCATTGTTACCGGAGGAACTCGAAGCGCAACGCAGTTTATTTCCCGAAGGCAAACTGGATCAGGATTTGCAGCAAATTGATCTGCGCGAAAAAAATTCCTGGCGTCTGCTCATGGCGGAAGTTCCGACGGTTGAATTATTGGAAGTTCAACTCGTCAACACCATTGCGCCATTTATTTTGAATGCGCGATTGAAGCCGTTGATGATTCGCTCGTCCGAACGAGACAAGCACATCGTCAATGTTTCCGCCGTCGAAGGACAATTTTATCGCAAGTTCAAGACCACGCGGCATCCGCACACGAACATGGCCAAGGCCGCGCTCAACATGATGACGCGCACGGCGGCGGCCGATTATCACGCGGACGGCATCCATATGAACGCCGTGGACACCGGCTGGGTGACGGACGAAGAC
>DASQOZ010000046.1:0-6604 GCA_035644195.1 Candidatus Methylomirabilota bacterium
CTTCGTAAATCGGCACGAGCTTGTCGCGGAGCCAGTCGAGCGCGCGGCGCAACGGCGCGCGCCATTGCTGGTTCCAGCCGGGATGTCCGCCGGAATTGCAGCCGCAATCCTCTTTCCATCGCCCGACGCCGTGCGAACAGCTCCACGCGCTGCCCTGATGGATTTCCGCCTCGTGTTCCGGCGGATGCGACGCCAAATACTCCGCATAAATGGTCAGCTTCACGTCCGCGCTTTGCTCGATCTGATGCAGCGCGAACGCCAGCGCCATGTCGCCGAATTGAAAATGATGCCCGTAAGATTCGCCGTCCGTCGCGACATTTGCCAGTTCATCGCGATTGCGGCCATCATCAAATGCGTCCATCAAACGCTTTGCCAGCGCGTCGCCGTTGCAAAGCAATTTTTCAAAGGCAACCGCCTTGGCAATCGGCGCATCGTAAAAGAAAACGACAATCGAGCGGCCTTCCGGCAATTTCACCAGATACGGCGTCGAAGGATCAACGTGCCCGCCGTTCACGTCCTGCCAATCCGCATTTTCGCCGAGACTGCGGACGCGGCTCGCTTGAAACGGCGAAAGGATCGTGAATTTGACTCCGTGTTGCGCCAGCACGTCGAGTGTTTCATTGTCGGCGGCGGTTTCGGCCAGCCACATTCCTTCCGGCGCGCGGCCAAAGCGCGATTCAAAATCTCGGAGCCCCCAGATCACCTGCGTCTGTTTGTCGCGCTCGTTCGCCAGCGGCATGATCATGTGATTGTAGACCTGCGCGAGCGCCGAGCCGTGGCCGGAAAAGCGTTCCTGGCTTTTTTTGTCCGCTTCGATGATGCCTTCGTAAATGTCCGGCGTTTTTTCCTTGAGCCACGACAGCAGCGTCGGCCCGAAATTGAAACTCATGCGCGAATAACTGCTGACAATTTTTTCGATGCGACCGTCGCCGTCGAGCAACCGCGCGCGCGCGTTGGGCGCGTAACATTCAAAGGTGATGCGCTCGTTCCAATCGTGATACGGAAAGGCGGATTCCTGCAACTCGACCGCTTCGAGCCATGGATTTTCGCGGGGCGGCTGGTAAAAATGCCCGTGCACACAGATAAATTTTCCCATAATTCAACGACTTCCAATCCTCCAATCTCATTATCGAAGCGGAAATTTCCATTGTCAAATTTTCGGATGGTAGGAAAAAAAGAATTTACGGCGACTTGCCCTCGACGACCAATTCCAAAATCCCTTGCAACGGAATTTTCACCCAGTCGGGACGGTTGTTAAGTTCGTAACCGAGTTCGTAAATCGCTTTGCGCATGAGGTAAGCGTCCATCATCACTTGCAAATCGGCTTCGCCCGGCGGCAGAAATCGCGCCGCGCCGGTGGCCTGACGATAAGCGCGGAAGAAAATCGCGCCGACCCAGCGCGACCAGAATTGCGCCCACAAAATCGTCTGCGGCAATTGGCCGTCGGCAATCGTGCCGCGCTCGATCTGTTTGAGCAGCGCGGAATTGGCGGCGTAATGGAACGAGCGAATCATTCCTGCGACATCGCGCAACGGCGAGCGTTTCAACCGCCGTTCGCTCAAGGCAATCGCCGGTTCGCCCTCGAAATCAATGATGAGAAAATCTTTGCCGGTGTAAAGCACCTGGCCGAGATGATAATCGCCGTGATGCCGGATGCGGTCGCAATCAATGTGCCGCTCGTAAATCATGCGCAAGCGCTTGATGATTTCCGGTTCGAGCGCGAGGACTTGTTGCGCCTGCGCCTGGATTTCCGGCGGAAGTTTTTTCATCTGCCGCGCGAGCAATTGGAAATTCTGCCGCGTCAGGTTGCGGATGGCCTGAAACAATCCGCGTTGCGCGTGCGGCGTGAATTGTTCGGGCGCAAACGCCGGGTCGTCCGGCTCCGACGCGAGCGCGAGGTGCATTTCCGCGGTGCGCTGGCCAAGCATCCGCGCGCTCTCCGCGTAGGTATCAATCATCGAGACGGCGTCCGGTGACGTGACCATCGCCGCAAGTTTTACGATGTTCGCCACCGGCAATTGTGGCTGGTGTTTTTCTGCGGGCAACGTCGCCGTGCGCTCGTAAAATTTTCCGAGCGCATCGAGCGTGTATTCCCATGCGTCCTTCGCTTTCGGCACAAACGACGTGAGGATCGCAACCGTGCTCAAATCGGTTTTACCGACGCGATATTCCAACGCACCAGCCAGCGGCGGCGTGTTCGGAAATTGCCGCACAGTGAGAAAACGCGAGATTTCCAGATCGGGATTGATTCCCGATTCCAGCCGCCGGAAAAATTTTAACATCAACTTCTCGCCAAAAATGATGGAAGAATTGCTTTGCTCGGCCTTGCCGATGGACGGCTCCATCGCCGCGCCTTCCGCCAGAATCCTTTCCAATTCCGGCGTGTGCGACGCTTTCAACTGGCCGCGTTTTCCGTCGAGCGCGCCGGAATTCGACATCAACTTCAGCAATCCATTGCAAAAATTTTTGCTCGCGACGGCTTCGTAAAGAACGCCGGTCTGGTTCGATTGATTCACCGTCATGCGCGCGATGACGAGTGTCGGCGAATTTTGCACAATCGCGTTCGCTTCATCGCCGAACGCGGCCGCCAACGGCAAGACATAAATCTCCGGTTCAGTCTGGAGAAATTCGACGTGAAGCAGCGCGAGAAAGGCAGTTTCCGTGGCGGCATCTCGGAAGAGTGCCGCAGTTTTTTCCCCCTCGCTTGGATCGGCGGCGCTCTGCCGAGGCGCCGCTACGGGAATCAATTCCTGCACGCGCACATATTTGATCGTCTTCGCTTTGCCGCCGAACCAGCGGCGCGTCGGCAACCAGCTTTGCAGCGCGCGTTCAAGTCCAACCGGCTGGCGGTCGTTGAAAACTTCTTCCCAATTTTCCTGAACTGTCAGCATCGGACGCAATTGCACGTCGGCGGTCGAACCGGCGATTTCGGCGACGGCTGCTTTTGCTTCGAGCGAAAACCAATAAAACATGTGCGGACCGAGCGTGAGAAAATACGGCTTGTCGGAAATCGGCGGAAATTCTGTGCGCCCGAAAAGCTCCGTCGGCACGAGCGATTGGAACTTCGCCAAATCCAATTCAACGGGTTGAACAAACCGTGATAGATTTGCCGCGACGAGGATCGTTTCGTTCTCGTATTTGCGGATGCACGCAAAGATTTTTCGATTTTCAGGATGCAGGAATTCAATCGTGCCGCGCCCGAACGCGTTGCGGCTTTTGTAAAGCGTGATGAGCCGGCGCATCCACCACAGCAACGAATGCGTGTTGCGCTCCTGCACGTCCACGTTGACGGCTTCGTAATGATTTTCCGGGTCGAGATTGATCGGCAGGAAAAGGCTCTGTGGATTCGCGCGCGAAAATCCGGCGTTTTTGTCCGCGCTCCATTGCATCGGCGTGCGGACGCCGTTGCGGTCGCCCAGATAAATATTTTCGCCCATGCCGATTTCGTCGCCGTAATAAATCACCGGCGTGCCGGGCAACGAAAATAAAAGTGCGGTGAGCAATTCAATCCGCTTGCGATCATTTCCAACGAGCGGCGCGAGACGGCGGCGGATTCCCAGATTCAATCGCGCCTGATGGACGTGCGCATACATGCGATACATGTAATCGCGCTCTTCGTCCGTGACCATTTCGAGCGTAAGTTCGTCGTGATTGCGAAGGAACAATGCCCATTGCGCCGTCTCGGGAATCGCCGGCGTTTGCTCCAAAATATCCACGACGGGAACGCGGTCTTCCATCCGCAGCGACATGAACAGCCGCGGCATCAACGGAAAATGAAACGCCATGTGACATTCATCGCCCTTGCCGGCGCCGAAATATTGCACGGCGTCGTCCGGCCATTGATTCGCTTCCGCGAGCAACATTTTGTCGCCGTATTTTTCATCCACGTGCTTGCGCAATTTTTTCAGATACTCGTGCGTCTCCGCCAAATTTTCGCAACTCGTGCCTTCGCGCTCATAAAGATACGGCACAGCGTCGAGGCGAACGCCGTCCACGCCGAGGTCGAACCAGAAATCCAGGACGTTGATCATCTCCTCGTGAACGGCGGGATTGTCAAAATTCAAATCCGGCTGATGCGCGAAAAATCTGTGCCAGTAAAATGCTTTTGCGCGCGGGTCCCACGTCCAGTTCGACGGCTCGGTATCTTTGAAAATGACGCGCGTGCCTTTGTATTTTTCCGGCGAATCGTTCCAGACATAGTAATCGCGATACTTGCTGCCCGCAGGCGAACGGCGCGCGCGCTGAAACCACGAATGCTGGTCGGACGTGTGGTTCAAAACCAATTCCGTGATGACGCGGAGATTTCGCTTGTGCGCCTCGCGCAGAAAAATTTTGAAATCATCGAGCGTGCCATACATCGGATGCACGTCGTAATAATTCGCGATGTCATAGCCGTCGTCCTTGAGCGGCGATGGATAAAACGGCAGCAGCCAGATCGCCGTGACGCCGAGGTCGTGAAGATAATCGAGCTTGCTCGTCAGCCCGCGAAAATCGCCCGTGCCGTCGCCGTCGCTGTCGCAATACGCGCGCACGTGAAGCTCGTAAATGATCCCGCTCTTATACCACATCGGTTTATTTTCCAAACCGGCGGGTTGTTGTCCTTTGTCTCCCATAATCCTTCGCTAAACATATTCCATCGCGGGAAATAATCAAAAATTCCATTGAACGCCTCTGCAGTCTGTGAAAGCAGAATTTAACGTCGCAATTTTCCAGCAACATGAAACTTGCGCATGCCTTAAACTGCATCAAGAATATTTTCGACGGCGGTGTGAAATTCTGAAAGTGTAAAAGGCTTGGTTATGCAAGGACGATTTTCATTTTCCATGAAACGGCGGATTTGAGGGTTGACCACGTCGCCGGTGATGAAAATCATGCGCCCGCAAATTTTCGGATTAGTATCGCGCAATTGTTCGTAAATCTGCCGCCCACCTAAACCCGGCATCTTCCAATCGCAAATTGCGAGGTCGAAACGCTTATCTTCGAGTTCGCGCAGCGCTTTTTCGCCATCTGTGGTGACATCGACTTTGTAGCCCAGGGAAGACAAATCTTCGCGAATCATGTTCAAAATCGGTTCTTCATCGTCAATGATCAGGATGCGTTTACCATTGCCGTTAGTAAGTTTTTTTGTTTCTACTGGCCGCGATTGCACTGTCACTTGCTCCATCGCGGGCAGTTCAATGACAAACGTTGCGCCTTTGCCCAGTTCGCTTGAAGGGGTGATGCTTCCGCCGTGTTCTTTGACAAAACCATAGCACAAGCTCAAGCCCAGACCCGTGCCCTTGCCAACTTCTTTGGTCGTAAAAAATGGATCAAAAAGGCGCGGCATATTTTCCTGCGCGATGCCCGGCCCGTTGTCTTCGATGGTTACGCGAATGTTTGGCAAACAGGTTTCGGTGGTGATTTTGATCCGGCCATACGGCTGGCTGGCTTCCATCGCCTGCTGCGCGTTGCCGATGATGTTGAGAAGGACTTGCTGCATCTGATGCGAATCCGCCATGACCATCGGCAGATTCGGATCAAATTGCCTGACCATCTCGATGTTGCCCGTGCGAAGCGAATAGCCGACGATGTCCAAAACGGTTTCGACGAGGTCATTCATGGACACAGGCTCCCGTCGCGGTTTGTCCCGGCGGGCAAAACTTAACAATGATTGCACGATTTTTTTGCAGCGCATTGCGGCCTGGAAAATTCTGTCCGAAAAAAGCTGGCATTTCTCGTTCTGGGTTTCTTTTTTCAACAATTCGGAAAAGCCAACCACCGCCGCCATTGGATTGTTCAATTCATGCGCCACGCCGGCAACAAATTCGCCAATGGCAGAAAGTTTTTCTCTTTGGACAAGATGTTCCTGCGTGTTCTTCAGTGTCTCGACCGTTTTTTCGAGTTGTGAATGCGACTGCTGGAGATTTTCAGTCATCCGGTTGAAAACCAGAGCAAGCTGGCCGCACTCATCGCGGCTGGTTACCAATATTCGCTGGTTGAAGTCGCCGCGGCCCACAGCTTCCGCGCCTTGACGCAATTCGGAGAAAGGTTTGGTGGCTTTGTTGACAAAAAACCACACCATTGCCGCGCTGAACAAAATGGCCAGCAAACTTACCGCCGCCAGAATATGCTGCGCCGCGCGCTTCTCGGCCAGTGATTGTTCGCTCGAACTGAACAGCACATAACCAAGATTGTTGTTACCGGCAAGCGAGACGAAATGTCCGGCAATGCAATCATAATGCACGCCATTGAACACGATGGATTTTATGTTTGCCGCCGGATCATCGTTGGCAGGCATCGCGCCTTTGAAAAAGGAAGTGAATTGTGCGTTCGCCTCCAGGCCGGGCAATGACGCGGCGATGACGTGGCCGTTGGCAAGCAATGCAATCTGGCCTTGCGTCAATTTGCTGAATTCCTGAACGGCTGCGTCGCCGAGTTCGGAGCCGAGCGCAAGCGCGCCGATTTGTTTGTTGTCGCTATCGTAAGCCGGAATGGCAATGACATCGTAAACTTTTCCAGCCACCTGGACGGTGTCCGCTTTTTCTTCTCCCTGCAACGCCGGTTTCACGGCAAGCGACGCCACCTCTTCAAATTCCGACGGCGGGATGCCCGGTGTGTTGACCAC
>DASQOZ010000047.1:0-8079 GCA_035644195.1 Candidatus Methylomirabilota bacterium
CCGCTCCGCCGAAACTTCGGCCTTGATGCTTTCGGGATAAAATCCGGCGCGCGCTTTTTCGAGCGCAACGTCGTTGATGTCCGTCCCGAAAATCTGCACCGGACAATGAACATTTTTTTCCGCCATCAATTCCATCAGCAAAATTGCCAGCGAATACACTTCCTCGCCAGACGAGCAGCCCGCGATCCAAATGCGAATCACGTCGTCGGCAGATTTTCCGCGCAGCAATCGCGGCAGTATTTTTTTTCTCAACGATTGAAACACCGGCGCGTCGCGAAAAAATCCTGTGACATGGATGAGAATGTCGTTGAACAACTGTTTGGCTTCGCCCGCGTGCGTGCGCAGAAAATCGCTGTATTCTCTCAGCGATTCCAACTTGTGCAGGACCATCCGGCGATGAATCCGCCGTCGCAATGTCGGATGTTTGTAAAATGTGAAGTCCACCGCCGTCCGCTGGCGCAACACGGTGAGGATGTTTTCAAACGCTTTTGCTTCGCCCGGCGGCGGCGTTTCAGATTCGGATTCAGGCGGCAGACCTTCGCCCAAACGTTCGGCGACATGTTCCAATTCGCGCGCGATTTTCTGCGGCGGCAAAATAAAATCAACGCAGCCCGCCGCGACCGCGTTCGCCGGCATCGTCGGAAATTTGGCCGATTGCGCGTTCTGCGCAAAAGTAATTCCGCCCGCCGCTTTCACCGCGAGCGCACCTTTTGTGCCGTCCGAGCCGTTGCCGGACAAAATGATGGCCGCGATGTTATCGCCGTTGTGCCCGGCCAGCGAATAAAGAAAATGATCAATCGGAAAATGTTCCGCCTCACCGCCGCCATCGCGTGGGAACAGCTTGAACCGGCGATTGGAAATTTCGATGACCTTGTCCGGTGGAATGACATAAACCTGGTTCGGTTCGAGCCGCGTGTTATTTTTCGCTTCCGTCACCGGCATTTTTGTTGCGCGCGCGAGCAGCGACGCCAGCGCGCTTTCATGCGCCGGATTCAAATGCTGCACGAGCACGAACGCCATGCCCGTGTCTGCCGGGAGATTTTCAAAAAGTTGGGTCGCCGCCTCCAGTCCGCCCGCCGACGCGCCGATGCCGACGATGGGAAATGTTTCGAGCGAAACAAGATCGCGGTCAGTGGGGCTGCCGATTTTCTTTCGGACAAGCTGATGGACGGCTTCGGTCTTCCTGTGAACGTGGTCGGCGGCGCGATGCACTTCGTCTGCCTTTCGCTCCATCTGCTCAATGGATTTGTCCAGATTCTCCGCTTTTCGGAGGACTTCTTTCGCGCGCGAAAAAGTTGTCTTACGTTGGCGTTTGATTTTTTTCGCCATATCAATTTACGTTTTTGACTTCGGCAATGTGAAATAAAAACAAGGGCCGCCCGCAGCCTCGTATCCGCAGCGGCCACCCTGCAATTCTACCAACCGTCGCGTCATTGACAAGCCGAGTCCGTGCGCGCTGCCGGGCTGATGCAATTGGTTGAACGGCTGGAACAATTTTGCGCGCCGCCGTGCCGGCACGCCCAAACCGTCGTCGCGGACAAAAAATTTCCGGTCGCCGTTTTCCTGCCGCCAGCCGAGTTCTATTTTCTGTCCGCCATGCCGGAGCGCGTTCGACAAAAAACTCCACCAGATGAATTCCAGCCAGTCCGTGACGCCGCTCACTTCCGGCCAGGATTCTGAAATCTCCACCGTCGCCCCGCGTTTCAGGATTTGCCGTTCCAGCCGTTGCCACGCGTGATGAACCGCATCGCTCATTTTGACTTTCTCCGGCGGCGCCGGATTTGCCGAAGCTTTTGCCAAAAGACTGGTGGATTTGATGAGCCGCATCATTTCGTCCACGGAATTTACCAGCGGATCGAGCGGCGCGCTTGAAATTTCATTTTCCGTAAAAATTTCCTTCAACATTTCTGCGTTGTTCAAAATGCCGCCCAGCGGCGTGCGCAAGTCATGGGTGATGCGGCTGCTGATGGTCAGCAAATCGCCGCGCAGCCGCGCGTTTTCCTTCATCAATTCGTCAATTGATTTTTCGTTCATATTATTTCAGCCACGGATTGAACACTGATCAAACACGGATAAAAACAGCCGCAGATTTCACAGATGGGACAGATTAAAATTTGCTTAAATCGAATCCGCAAAAAAAATCCGTGTTTCATCTGTGTTCAATCCGTGGCTGAAAACCTTTCAATTATTCCAAACCGATCCGTTTTCGTTTCCGGTATAATGTTGCTTGGTCAATTCCCAGAATATGCGCCGCTTCGGTCAAACTCGGCGTTCGTTCCAAAATTTTTCGCAGATGCGCTTCCTCGAGTTTTTCCAGCGACACGCGCGAGCCGACTTGCGGAATGTTTCCGTCATGCGCAGTCCCGCTGCCATTGCTTTGCGCGCGCAATTCCGCCGGAAAATCTTCCGGCGAAAGCTTGTCGCCCTTGGCCATGATGACGGCGCGTTCGATGGCGTTGCGCAGTTCCCGCAAATTTCCGGGCCAGGAATAAGCGCGCAAATACGCCGCCGCTTCATCCGAAAGCGCGCTGATTTGCCGGGCGCATTGGCCCGCAAAAAACTTCGTGTAATGCTCCGCGAACCGGATCAAATCCGCGTCGCGCTGGCGCAACGGCGGCATTTCAACGGCAATGACGTTCAGGCGAAAATACAGATCTTCGCGGAACAAACCGTCGGCCACGCGTTTTTTCAAATCGCGATTGGTCGCGGCGATGACGCGGACGTTCGCCGTGCGCACGATATTTTCGCCGAGCCGCTCGTATTCGCGCTCTTGCAGCAAACGCAAAAGCTTCGGCTGGATTTCCAGCGGCAGGTCGCCGATTTCGTCAAGGAAAAGCGTCCCGCCCTCGGCCGCGCGGACTTTTCCCCAATGATCTTTGATCGCGCCGGTGAACGAGCCTTTGACGTGGCCGAACAATTCACTTTCCAAAAGTTCCTTCGACAAACTCGGGCAGCTCACGGTGACAAACGGTTTTTCGGCAAGATGACTTTTTTCGTGGACGGCGCGCGCGGCGACGCTTTTGCCCGTCCCGCTTTCGCCGAAAATTAGAATGAATGCAGGCGTTTTGGCCGCGCGCATCAGCACTTCCATCACGTCGCGGATGACCGGCGTGGTGAAATCGAAGAGCGGCTCGATATTTTGCGCGCGCGTTTCGGTGACGATCTGTTCGAGCCGCTCGATCTGCTGGCTCATTTGCTTGAGCCGCTGCAATCGCGCCAGCACCGTCATGAATTGCTCGCGCTGAAACGGCTTCTCCAGAAAATCCACCGCGCCGCGCCGCATGGCTTCAACGGCAGTTTGAATGTTGCCTTGCGCTGTGAACATGACGACAGGAATTTGCGGATGCCTTTTCGGAATTTCGGCCAGCACGTCGAGGCCATTTTCATTTCCAAGATTCAAATCCAGCAGCACGGCGTCCCATTTATCTTCCTTCAACCATTGCAAACCGAGTCCGCCGCTCTCGACGCCTTCGGCATAGTGGCCGGCGTCTTCAATCAGAAAACATGTCGCGTCGCGAAATGTTTTGTCGTCATCAATTACTAAAAAATCCATAAACAAATTACGGTTGCGGTCGCGGCAAGGTGATGGTGAACGCCGCGCCTTTTCCGTCCGTGCTTTCCAGTTCGAGTTCGCCTTTCATCGCGCGAACCAATTTGCACACGATGCTCAAGCCCAGTCCGGTCGAAGGCTCGCCGCCGGTCGGCCGCGCGGAAAGCCGCGTGTAGCGATGAAACATCCGCGCTTTGTCCTCCTCGGTGAAACCGGGGCCTTCGTCGCGGACGACACATTCGACGTGCGCGAGATTTGGCTTGAGCGAAACAAAAATTTTTCTGCCGCCCGGCGAAAATTTAATCGCGTTGGAAATCAGATTGTCCAAAACCTGTTCCAGCGCGGACGCATCGGCGAGCACCATCGAATCTTCGGCGGAAAATTCCGTTTTGACCTCCAGATTTTTATTTTTCGCGGCGACCAAATGCTGCTGGATGACGTTGTTCGCGACGTTTGCGAAATTGGCCGGCGCGAGTTTTGGGACAAATCCGTAATCGGCGGCGGCATTGGCGAGAAATTCTTTCACAAACGCGAGCAGTTGTCCGCTCGAACGCAGAATATTTTCGGATAATTTGTTCAGGCGCTCGTCGTTGAATTTTTCGATCTGCCGCTGCATCAATTCTGCGCTCATTTTCATGCCGCCGACGTGATTTTTCAAATCGTGCGCAAGGATGCCGAGCAATTCGTCTTTGTCCTCGGCAAGTTGTTTGAGCTGGTCACGCGCATTTTTCAGCGCGAGTTGCGTGCGCACGCGCGAAATGAGTTCGGCGTGATTGAAGGGCTTGGTGATATAATCCACGCCGCCGGCTTCGAGCGCGCGAACGATCAAATCTTTGTCATCCGCGGCGGAAAGGAAAACGACGGGAATGTCGCGCCATTCGCGGTTCTGTTTCAACTTCCAGCAAACTTCACAGCCGTCCATGTCCGGCATCAGCAAATCGAGCAAAATCAAATCCGGTTTGCGCAACGCCAGACGCTTGAGCGCCGTTGCGCCGTCGGAAGCGGGAATGATTTCATGGTCGAGATTTCCGAGAATCGAGCCGACGATTTGGATGTTCGTGATTTGGTCGTCCACGACGAGAATCTTTGCCGGCCCAACAGAATCAGATGGCGGATTGGACTTCGCGGCGCCGTTGAGCGTCCGTTCCATTGTTGCAACGCCGTTGGCTTTCATGCGTCCACGCTTTCTTCGAGTTGTTCCACGAGTTCCTCAAATTCGCCGAGATGCTTTTCCAAGTCGGTCACGGAATAATTTTCCGCGTCGTGCAATAATTTTTCCCCGTAACCGGCGAGCGGCGGACATTGCCATTGCTGGCCGAGTGAATGAAGCCGCTGGCCGAACGCGCGGCTTTCCTTGATGGCGACGCTGTCGCGAATTGTGGGCCACGGCTCGACAATCAGTTCGCGCAATTCGGAAATCAATTCGCGCGGAACCGGCGCGGAAGTCCCCGTTTCAGTTTTATGGGCGAAACCATTCAACGGCTTTTTGACGTGGCGCGGCAAAAATTCAGAAAGTTCGTCAAACATTTGTCGGCGCGTGAACGGCTTGAGCACATAACCGCTAAAACGTTCCTTCAAAGTTTTTTCATCAGCGGGCATTGTCGAAGCGGTGACAGCGATGCTCGGAATCATTTCCATTCCCGGTATTTTGCGGATTTCCGCGACGGTCTGGTAGCCGTCCATGCCGGGCATACGGATGTCCATGAGAATGATGTCCGGTTTGATTTCGCGTGCCCTGGAAATGGCTTCTGCTCCGTCAGCGCCAAAAACAAGCTGATGATGCGTGCCCGCAAAAATTCCTGCGATCAATTGGCGGTTCGTTTCGTTGTCGTCCACGATGAGCAGGGTGGACGGCTGCAATTCGTTGAAATCCACTTCGTCGGACGCAGTGGATAATTTTTCCGATTCCGGCAGCCGCGCCGAAATCGGCACATGCGGAAATCGCAGATGAAATGCCGAGCCTTGCCCCATGACACTTGCGACGGTGGCCGTTCCGCCCATCGTTTCGGACAGGCGTTTGACGATGGAAAGTCCGAGGCCGGCCCCTTTTTTTTCTTTGGCGCGATGCGCGCCGGCCTGGACGAATGGTTTGAAAATCGCGTCCAACTTGTCTTGTGGAATGCCGACGCCGGTGTCGAGGACTTCGATGATGAGTGTGACTTTGCTTCCTTCTTCTTTTTCCCAGGCGATACGCACTTCTACGCAGCCTCTGTCAGTAAATTTCAAGGCGTTATCAATGAGATTGACCAAAATCTGGCGCAAACGGATCCGATCAACGAGCAATGCGCGCGGCAGATTTGGGCCGATGTGACATTCGAGCTTGATCCCTTTTTTTGTGGCCGGTTCAGAAAAAAGTGTGCGGATGAAATCGCAAATTTCCCGCGCATCGGTCGGCTCCGGCCGCAATTCCAGCGCGCCGGCGCCAATTTTCGACATGTCGAGAACATCATTGATGAGTTGCATCAGCGAAGCTGCGCTGTTGCGAATGGCTTGAAGATATTGGCCGTGTTTGGAATGCTTCAAATCGCGCTGGAGCAATTCGCTGAAACCGAGAATGGCATTCATCGGCGTGCGGATTTCGTGGCCCATCGTGGCGAGGAACGTGGTTTTTTCCTGGTTGCTGTGTTCGGCGTGGAGCTTGGCGTTCATCAATTCATGCTCGCGCTGCTGATGTCTCGCCGTGAGATGTGAAAGCCACAATGCCATCAATCCGGCCAAAATTCCAAAAAGTCCCGCGACAAGGCTGGTCAAGCTTGCGCGATTAAAACAATTCGTAGTATCGGCGCGGATCGCCATGTGCCGGCCAAAAAGATTTTTGGCCAATTTCTCTTCCTGCGCCTGAATGCTGGCCGTCAGATTTGCGCCGTCGCCCGTGGTGGTGGCGAAGGCGTTCGCATCAAAACTTTTTTTGCGAAGCGAAAGATCGTCGCCGAGTTTGCTGATTTTCGTTTCCGCTTGCGCCTGCAAATCGGTCGCGGCGGCCAGCATATTTGTGTCGTTGCGGACAAGTTCCACGAGATGATCGAATTGGGCTGAAAGATTTGTTTTGGCCTGATTGAAAGGATCGAGAAATTTTTTATCGCCGGTGACGATGTAGCCGCGTTCGGCGGATTCGGCGCCATCCAATGATTTGCCGATTTCGGTGAGCGTGTCGCGCGCAGAAATAATTTCCCGGCCTTTGGCAAGCCGTTCGGAGAGTCGAGTCCACGACATAACGGCCAGCACAACGCTCATAACTGAAAGCGCCAGCCATACAACAACGACCGATTTGTAGAATTGCTTTCCCATTTGGCCCATTATTATTGCCTGTTGCAGATGCAAACGTTGTTTGCGCGGCAACTTTTATCGCACGCCGGCTCGAAATGCCGGCCACAATGAAATTCCGATTCGCGCCGTCTGGATCAATGTCGCGATCCAATTTCTTTTTCCGTTTGCATCATGCGTCTGCGACCAGACCTTCCGCAGCGCGGAAAAAGCGCCGAGAACTTTCATCCCGGACGAAATATAATTGCTCGTCTTTCGCAGCGGAGTGGTCAGCCGCGTAATTTCCTGCTTTAACGCCGCACATTCGTGGTCGAATTCGGTGCGGTTCACCTCGCTCTCCGCCACAAGCGCTTGCCTTCTGGCTTCGAGCGAATTCAGGACAGATTTTTTCCCAGGCATTCTCGATCCTTTCTCAATTGTTCGGTCGTGGACGGGAACGTCTGCCATTCGCGCTGCAGCCGCGCCAACCGGACATAAAACACCACGGCAATGCATAAATAGATTGCCATCAGAATCGAAAGTGCGGCTATGGGGTGGTTGCCCCAAAATGTGATGGCAACCAAAATGGTCAGAACAATTCCCGCCAACAAGGCGCATACCGCCGCTCCCATCGTAAGCCACAAGGAACGCAAAACTCGTTCGCGTTCTTCTTGAATTTCCACCAACGCCAGTGCGAGGCGGTTTTCAAAAATGGCAAGCACCCGTCTGGCAACGCGCTTGGATGCCGCGCTCAAATGCGGACGGCTGTCGGCGGAACTTTCAACTTCCGTGATCATCAGCGGCGCGCCAGTAAAAATCCGATCAACGCGCCGAGGCCAACCGCCGTGCCAATGGCTTGATAGGGATGCTCGCGGATAGCCTCGTCGGCAGCCTCGCAACCGGCCATTGTTTTTTCCGAGACCATGTCCCAGCCCCGTTCGAGTGTCGCCATGATGCGTTTGCGCGCTTCGACGACTTTTTCCTCGGCAACCTGTGCCGTGGCGGCGAGCAAAATCTTGGCGTCCTCCGCCAATTGCGCGATGTCTGTGGTTTCAATTGCAGTGGTTCGTTTCATAGCTTTTAATTTTTTTGATTGTTTCAGTTAGTTGAAATTATCTCCTCATTTTTCTGCCCCCGGAAGAGCGTTATTAGAGCGCATCTCATAAATAGGGCTTGTGATTTTTGCCATTGATGTGTAGGTGGTTATGGATGGAATTGACCAAAGAACAATGGGACATTGTGGCGGCGGTTCTTCCGCCGGACAAAGTGCGGGCCGATGGTCGCGG
>DASQOZ010000048.1:0-2498 GCA_035644195.1 Candidatus Methylomirabilota bacterium
GACGCAATATTTTTTCACCACGCCGGCGGAAAATCTGGAAGTCGCATTGCGCATCGAGGCCACGCGCATGAAAGATTTGCTTCCCGACGAATCGCTTTGGACAAAAGAACGCGGCGCAATCGAACAGGAAGTCGCGCAGGATTTGTCGAATCCCGAATACGTTTTTTACGAGCAGCTTCTCGCCGCCACTTTCAAAGGCTCGCCTTACGAACACAGCCCGCTCGGCACGCGCCCGTCGTTCGACAAGACGACCAACGCCGATTTGCGGAAATTTCACAATGCGTGGTATGTGCCGAACAACGCCGTTCTCGTCGTCGTCGGCAACGTCGAGCCGCAAACAGTTTTGGCGCAGGTGAAAAATGTTTTCGGCGAAATTCCGTCGAAACAATTACCCGCGCGTCCTGAATTTAATTTCCAGCCTGTCAAACCGGACACACTGAAGCTCGACACGGATTTGCCTTACGGCATGACCGCGATCACATTTCGTTTTCCCGGCGCGGAAAATCCCGACTTTGCCGCCGCGCAGATTTTGTCCGACGTGTTGAGCAGCCAGCGCGGAAAACTTTACGGCCTGGTTCCACAAGGCAAGGCGCTCTTCACGGAATTTTCCTATGAAACTTTGCAAAAATCCGGTTTGGGTTACGCGATTGCCGGATTTCCAGCGGGCGGCGATTCGACAAATCTTTTAGGTAACGTGAAACAAATTCTGCTCGCGGAAATCACCAATGGCGTCACCGCCGATTTGGTCGAAGCAGCCAAACGCCGCGAAATCATCAGCGCCGAATTGCAAAAAAATTCCGTTTCCGGTTTGGCTTCCGCATGGTCAACCGCCGTCGCGATTGAAAACCGCAATTCGCCGGACGACGACATCAATCTGTTTCGCGCCGTGACCGTCAACGACGTGAACCGCGTCGCTAAAAAATATCTGGATTTCGATCACGCCATTTCCGCGATTCTCACGCCGACGCCGTCGGACAAGCCGATTTCCGGGAAAAGTTTTGGCGGCGGAGAATCGCTCGTCTCGTCGGCGAACGCGGATGTGAAACTGCCGGATTGGGCGCAAAAAATCACCGAGGGATTGCCAGTTCCAGCCACGACGCTCAATCCATTCGTCACGAATTTGCCCAATGGAATCAAGCTGATCGTGCAGCCGGAAACTGTCAGCGGCTCGGTCAGCATTTATGGCCGCGTAAAAAATAACGCGAAGGTTCAAATGCCCGGCGGCAAGGACGGCGTGGATGCGGCGCTCGACAAATTATTTTCCTACGGCACGAAATCCCTCGACCGGCTCGCGTTTCAAAAAGCGCTCGACGACATCGGCGCGAACGAATCGGCTGGCGCTGATTTTTCGCTGCAAGTTCTGCCGGAGCAATTTGAGCGCGGCGTGCAATTGCTCGCCGACAATGAACTTTCACCCGCGCTGCCCGAAGACGATTTCAAAATCATCCAGCAGCAACTCGCCGCGAGCGTCGCCGGTGAATTGAAAAGTCCCAGCCACATCGCCGAACACAGCTTGACCACCGCGCTGTTTCCACAAGGCGATCCGGCGCGGCGGCAGACGACGCCCGGCAGCGTGAGCGCGCTGACAATTGACGATATGAAAAATTATTATCGCAGCGCATTTCGGCCGGATTTGACGACGATTGTTGTCATCGGAAAAATTTCGCCGGGAAATGCCGCAGCCGTCGTCGAAAAATATTTTGGCGGCTGGAAATCTTCCGGAGAAAAACCGGGCACGCTGTTCCCGTCCGCGCCGGACAATTCCGCTTCCGCCACGCACGTGCCGGATGCCAGCCGCGTTCAGGATAAAGTGACGCTGGCGGAAACGCTCGCGCTCACGCGGACGAATTCAGATTATTACGCGCTGCAACTCGGCAACCACGTTCTCGACGGCGAATCCGCAGCGACGCGATTATTTCGCGACCTGCGCGAGAAAAATGGATTGGTTTATTATGTGTTCTCGTCGTTCACCATCGGGCAGACACGCGGTGTCTATCAGGCGGAATACGCCTGCGACCCGCAAAATGTTTTCAAGGCGCGCACAGTGATTTTGAACGACTTGAAGGAAATCCAGACGAAGCCAGTTTCGGCGCAGGAATTGCATCAGGCGAAATTGACGCTGCTGCGCGGCATTCCGCTCTTCGAATCGAGCGTGGATTACATCGCGCAAGTCTGGTTGAAATACTCGGCGCTCGACATGCCGCTGGATGAGCCGATCCACGCCGGTAAAATTTACGCGCAACTCACGACCAACGACGTGCAAAATGCTTTTGCGAAATGGATTCGTCCCGATGATTTGGTGCAAGTGACGCAAGGACCAGAGCCAAAATAATTTTCGGCTTAATTCTTTTTGAAGAATTTTGTGTTGTCGCCGGAAATGGCGAGCGCGTTGGCGCGAATTTTGTCGCTCAATTCAGCGAACGGCACTTGCGCGTCGAGCCAGCGCGGGTTTTTGGCGATGGCATCCATCGTTTCGCGCGTGTTATTGCAAATCAGAT
>DASQOZ010000049.1:0-10102 GCA_035644195.1 Candidatus Methylomirabilota bacterium
GGTCGTTTGCAGGCGTGAATTCAAAACCAATTTTCTTGTCGAGCGGGCGCGTGTTAGTCGAGAAATGAAAATCCGCGCCGCCGTTGCGTTTGGTTTCGCTGTGAAAATTTCTGTCCTCGATGTCGAAGCGCACGGTCAATCGAACGTCGGCGTCAACGGGCAATTGTTTTCCGTGCGCGGATTTTTCGGTCGGACGGCTGAATTGAAAAACCGTCGTGTTTTCTCCTTCGCGCATTTCCGCGCGCAATTCTATTTCGAGGATCCGGCCATCTCCGGCATTTGCGACAAATTGCCAAATCGCAGGGGAGCCTGCATCGAACGCCGAAAGATTTTTGAGATTCAATGGCGAAAGAAAACCGTCTGCGTTCACCCAGACGCGCATTCGCTTGACGAAAACATGGCGGTCAACGGGAACGGACGGATTCAAATTCGCGCCGAGAACGCAGTCGTATTTGGAATTCACGCGGCCCAAATCAACGCAGATTCGCGCCATGCCGCCGATGCCGTTCGTCAACAAAACCAAAGCGTCAGGAGATGGAAGTTTGGAATTTGGAACTGGAAGCGCCGGTTCGGGCGCGAGAAAACGGACTGCCGCCGAAATTTTTTGCGAAGTCGCGGCGTAGTGTTCCAAAATTAATTCCGCGTCCGCTGAAATTTCGCGCGGAGCAAAAACGGCGATGTGATTTTCGCCCGACGGAATAGATTGAGCGTGAACCGAAATTGTATTTTGGATCCGCAATTCGGCGCGGAACTGGGCCGAATCTTTGATGAGCAGCCAGTGATTTGCCGGAACAGGCGTGACGCGGCGGGCGTCAATCAAAGCCCACACGACGACGCGCGGGAAAATTTTTCCGGCTGCCGTTTCGCGCAACAGATCGGCGAGCGGAATTTTTGTTTCGCGAGCAGCGAATTCGCTGGCGGCGGTGAGAAAATTTTCGGGCGACGATTCGACTTGTTCCGCAAGCCAATGCCAGTCGAGGCCGTCCACGGTTTCAGCAGAAATGATTTTGCCCAATGATTGCAATGTCCACGCGGCTTGCGCGCGGGCGCGGCGGTAATTTTCACCACTCAAACCGATTGGTTTATCTTGGGCGGACAAACAATGCGCCGCACTCGGATGCAATGTCATGAGAAGCCAGCCGTAGCCGCCTTTTTCCAATCGTGGAAATTTATCTGACGGCCAAGCATTTTCAGAAGCAATTAAATCAATGGTGGGATCGCCAAGCTTCATCCAGATTTTTGAATCAAGTTTGATCGTTTGTTCTTTATCAACGTCTGTGTTCACCAAAATCAAAACGGAATTTTTGCCGTCGGCGGATTCGCGAAGCAGCGCGTAAATGGGCGAATCGGGCAAGCTCAAGCGCGTCAGTCTTGCGCCGTCAAAAAAGCAGGGATGATCGGAGACTAGTAGGTTGAGCTGTGCAAGTTCAGGAATTATGTTGTCGGCGCTGCCCCAGTTCAAACCGGAGCAGCCGTGGACATTGATTTTTTCAGCAGCCAGCCATTCGACGCCGCAGGTGAAGCCGAATCCGCCGTTTGGACTCGTGAGAGCGCAAAGACGATTTCGCAGCAGCGCCCACGCGCGGCCTTTTTCAGCAAGACGAAGATTGTCGTGCGTTTCAGAATAATGGACGTAAGCGCCAATGCGCGAGCTTTGAGAATTTGCGTAATCCAAATACCACGCGACTTCTTTGCCGGAATAATTTTGGAACAGTTCCGAGTAAGCCCACTGCATTCCGCCTTCGGTCAGAAGATTTTCCGTGGCTTCCCACGAGCCGCCGAGCCCTTCGAGCAAAAAAATGGTTTCAGGAAATTCATCCTGCACGCGGGCGACGATGTATTGCCACGCGCCGACAGGAATTTTGTAGCCAGCATCGCAGCGGAAACCGTCCACGCCGCGCCGACACCAAATCAACAGCGCGTCGGCGATTTTGTCCCAGAGCAAAACGGAATCCTGTTTAAGTTCGACCAAATCTTCCCAAACAGTTCCCCACGCGCCGGGGCTTTCAAATTCGCCGCTGGATTTTTTCAGAAAAAATTCGGGCGAATTTTCCTGCAAGACCGAACCCCAGCCGGTGTGGTTGATGACGATGTCAATGAAGACTCGCGCGCCGAGCGAGTGCGCGGCGTAAGTCAGTTCGCAAAATTGGTCAACGCCGGTGGTGCGCTTGTCAAATTCGACGAGCGCGGGATCAATCGCAGTCAAATCGAGCGCGGCGTAAGGACTGCCGAAGCGGCCGAAGCGTGCATAAGTCGTCGGCGTTGGATGAATTGGGAGCAAATGTAAAATGCGGCAGCCAAGTTTTTGGACGATGTGTGGCAACTGCTTTTTCAAATCGCGCAAAGTGCCCGACGGCGGAATGACGGTGAAATTTTTTGCATCGAGTGATTTGAGTTCCGCTTCCAATTTTTCGTCGGCAGTTGAAGCGAGATTTTTTGTCGCGCCGAAGAGCCGCATGAAGGCGCAGTAAATCGTGTTCGCGGTGCGCGCGAAATTGGGATGGACGGAAATCCCCACGTCCGAACCATCGGGCCAGTGTTGCCAGTTTTTGTCGTCGAGGAGATATGCCTTGGCTTTGAACCAGCCGACTTCGGCGAGCGGCAGTTCGATCTGCCAGCCGTCGGAAGTTTTTTGCATGGGCAGATCGCGCCAAGAAGAATTGGCGACGACGGCATTTCCGACGTGGGCGGAAATGATTTCACGGCGGCGCTCGGCGGCGCGGCCAAGATTGGTCCGCAGAAATGCGCGGGAATTTTTTCCGTCCGTCTTCACTTCGCTTCGACGCGACAAGCCGGAATTATTTTCATCTCGCAGGGTGAAACGGATTTTATCGCCGACGAAACGCAGGAGGCGTTCGCCGGGCGCAGGTGTCATGATTGGCCTTGGCGGTTCCACGTCTGGAGTTTCGAGTTTTCGGCTCCAAGTTTCAAGCGGACAGAAAGAATTTCCGCGATTGCGTTGAATTGGGAAACGTCTTAATTTAGCAAAGTTCAGTTAAGGTAAAATTATCTATCATGGCCGTCGCAGAATTAACTCAAGCTGAAGAAGCGCAGTTGAAGCAAACGATTGAGATGTTTGAAGTCATCGTCCAATCGCAGCCGAGCGATTGTCAGTCGCTGGAAATCCTCAAGGAAGCCTACACCAAGCTCGGACGCGAGCAGGAGATCATCCGCACGTCCAAACGCATCGCCGAAGCTTACACGCAGATGGGACAGCTTTCGTCGGCCATTTTGGAATATGAAACTGTCTTGCAGCGCAGGCCAAACGACGCGGATGTGCAGACAGCTCTGCGAAGCATCGAAGACAAGGCGAGCAACGCGGTGACGCAATCCGCCGTTGCCGAGCCGGCGGCCCTGGCGCCGCCGTTGCAGCCCGAATCCACCACGGCGCTTCGCAGAAAAACCCGTGTGGATGAAGAAATGGACGACGGCCAAAAAACGATGCGAAAAATTTTTATGGAGAGCAAACTGATCAGCGCCGGTGATTTCGATTTGTGCTGGCGCAAGCCAAATATGATGGCTTCGCCGGAGGACGTAATCGAGCCGTTCATCCAGACGTTACATGATAAAAAAGTTTTTCTCATAGACAAATCGCTCAAGCTGCTGGCGGATAAATCGCGCACGGCGTTTCTGCCGTTGGAACGATATGAAATAGACATGGAACTGTTGCGCAGTTTTCCGGCGGATTTATGCCGTCGCTGGTGCGTGGCGCCGTTTGATCGAATGAGCAAATCCGTCTTGGTCGCCACGGTCAATCCCTTCAACCAGCAGGCGGCCAAGGAATTGTCCGAAGCCACGCCGCACCGTTTGTTGTGGTATCTGGTTTCGCCGACGGAACTGGCATCAATCATCCGCAAAGCGTTTCGCTAAAACCCATGGCCAAAGTCAAATCATTCGGAGAACGAATTGCCGACGTGCTCGTCGAGGACGGCCTCTTGAGCACGGGGCAGGTCGAGGAATTGCTCGAACAGCAGAAAAAGGGTGGGTCGCGGCTGGTCAAACTCATCGTCGAGAAATCCTATGTCAGCGACCATGATCTGGCCGTTTGCATGGGACGCGTGCTCAACGTGCCGCCGATCAATCTGGCGCACATGAACATTGCGGACGAAATCGTTGAATTGCTGCCGCGCGACATCCAACACAATCACAAGGTTGTTCCCATTTCGCGATTGGAAAATAAATTATTCCTCGCCATGGCCGACCCGCTCAACATCCTCGCCCTGGATGATGTCAAGCGCATCACCAAAATGGAAATTGCGCCGCTGATTGCTTCCGAGAAGTCCATCACGGACAAACTCACTGCCCTTGAATCGGCCAAAAGCGGCTCGATGGAAGACATCATCGAAAGCGCGCAAAAACAGGAAGAAGCGGAAGCGGACATCGAGACCGTCAAGGAAACCGCCGATGAAATGAGTTTGGACCAGCTTGCCGCTTCCGGCGAAGAAGCGCCGGTCATCAAGCTCGCCAATTTAATCGTCCTGCAAGCCATCAAAGACCGCGCCAGCGACATTCATCTGGAGCCGTTTGAAAAAACCATGCGCTTGCGTTATCGCGTTGACGGCGTGCTCATTGATGCCACGCCGCCGCCCAAGCAGATGCAACTGGCTTTGACATCGCGCTTCAAAATCATGAGCAGCCTCGACATCGCCGAGCGCCGGCTGCCGCAGGACGGTCGTATGAGGGTCAAAGTTTCCGGCAAAGATTTTGATTTGCGCGTTTCTGTTTTGCCGACGGTTCACGGCGAAAAAGTCGTGCTGCGCGTACTCGACAAATCCAATTTGTCCGCAAGCCTCGATAAACTCGGCCTCGACCCGGACACGTTCAAGCAATTCAAATCCGCCATTGACGCGCCGCACGGAATGATTCTCATGACCGGACCGACCGGCTCCGGAAAGACGACGACGCTTTATTCCGCGCTCAACGAGCTGAACAATCCCATTTACAACATCGTCACCGTCGAAGACCCTGTGGAATTTCAAATCCCCGGCATCAACCAGGTTCCGACCAAAAAAGAAATCGGCCTGACGTTTGCCAATGCGCTGCGCTCGATTTTGCGCCAGGACCCGGACATCGTGATGATCGGCGAAATTCGAGACACAGAGACCGCTGAAATCGCCATCGAAGCCGCCCTCACCGGCCATCAAGTGCTTTCCACGATGCACTGCAATGACGCGCCCGGCGCCATCGCGCGCCTCGACGACATGGGCATCGCGCCATTTTTGATTTCATCCTCGGTGATTTTATCCTGCGCCCAGCGCCTCATGCGCCGCATTTGTTCGCATTGCAAAGAGCCGGTGACGTATCCGCCGAAAATGTTCGAGGACCTCGGCATTGACCCGGCGGATTTTCAAGGCGTGCAACTTTATCGTGGACGCGGCTGCGACCGTTGCAAAAATTCCGGTTACGCCGGACGCCTTGCCATCATTGAAGCCATGACGATTTCCGATACTATCCGCAAACTCATCATCAGCCGCGCCAGCACGCGTGAAATGGCAAAAGTCGCCATCAAAGAAGGAATGCGCACATTGCGAATGGTGGGTCTTGACCGCGCCCGCGATGGCGTTTCGACGCTGGAACAGGTGCTTTTGATCACCTCCGCACACTGACGCGCATTCAGAATTGCCGCTGCGGCATCGTTCCCGATTGCGGCGTAGAAGACATCCACGGCGGCAGCTTCGGTTTCCATTCCGGGGTAACCGGCGTCGTAGAAGGATTTTTTCCGCCGAAAAGTCCCGGCAATGGCTGGACACCAGCCGGCATGCCAACGCCGCTGCTCAACGGTGTAAATGACGCGCCCGACGGGTTCGCCGGCGGCTGCGTGAGAAAAGTATCAGGCGGAGTTTTCAAAGAAGAATTAAAACCTGCCGGCGCAATGGACGCCTGTGAAGAATGCGGTTGGAGTAATTTTTGAAATTCTTCCGCCGTGGCCAATTGCTCTGGCGTCTGCACAGGCACGACCGCTGGCGATGCAAATGGTTTCTGCCAGGGCGTGCTGAAATTCTGATTTGCGTCCGTGCTGCGATTGTCCGGCGTTTGACCGAAAAATGAATTCATCGCCGATGGATTGTCATTGTTTTTCGAGCCGGAAAATTCTGGGTTCGACCGCGCCTGTTCGCGCCCCGGAACATTCCATTCCGGCGACGAATTGTAAACTGCGGCTCCATTGGTCGCTCCGGCTTGTCTGGCGTTTGACCGTTCGAGGTAACGTTCCATGACCGTTTGATTTTTCTGCGCGCCCGTGGCGTCGCGTTCGGGAATTCCAAGGATTTTTTCCGGCGTGGGAACTCCAAGAATTTCCGCCGGTGTCATCAATGCCCAATTTTTTTGCCGGTCCAGCGACTGTTGCATGGCTGCGATTTGCGCTGGCGAAAGCGGAAGCGGTCTGGACATTGGCCTTCCCGCTTCAAAATTTAGCGACGGCACCTCGATGGTTTTAGTAAAATCCGGCAGTTCCGGCGAACGCGGCGTCAGCGAGGGCGCATTTGATGCCATGACGTCATTGTCCGGTTGGGAAAAGATAATGGCCTTACCCCGCTTCATCGTCTGCGCGTGCGCCAGCGATGCCGCTGCCAGCATTGCGCCAACAACGAAAATCAATCGCTTCAAATTTGAGAAACCGGAAATCATTCCAATTTACAGTGTAATCTAATAGACACCGCCGGTCAAAACGAATTCAAACAAAGAAACCGTTGAGCGGTTGAAGAGATGAAGCGTTAAAGCGAAACTGCCTGCGTTCGCTTCAACTTTTTAACGCTTCAGCACATCACTGCTTTTCATATTCACCTTTGCGGACTTTTTTGAGCACCGTGAAACCGGCTTTTTTCGCGTCCGAAATGGAAAGCGGCTTGAGTTTGTGCGGCGTGCTGAAGGCGGAAATGATTTTGCGCACCGGCTTTTTACACGCGGGACATTTCGTCAATTCCGGCGCGCTCAACGGCCGCTGCAACGTGAATTTGCCTCCGCAAACCACGCAATTGCCTTCGCACAATTCATATTCGTAAAGCGGCATTTTAATTCCGGGATTTGGCCTGTTTCTCGTAATACTTTTGAACTTCGCCTTCCGTCGCAGGCTGCGGCCAGACCCAATCGAGCGCGTGATCGTTTTGCCAATAAAAATTTGAACTCTTGATATTTTTTTGCAGCGAAGGATCGCCGTCATCGTCCACGCCATTTTCGCCGACGGAATAGAGCAGAAATGTTTCGTCTGCTCTTGGCCGATAGCGCAACGGTTCGCCGTCCATGCAATCAATCGGAACAGCTTTCAGCAAATCAGGCGTCAATTCATCGAGTGTGCCAGGAAGTTGATGATGGCGGAGTTCGTAGCGTTTGAGCGCGATTGCGGTGACCACTACGTTTCGTGCGGTTTCAATTTTCATAGATTTGCGAAGCGCAGCTTGTGAAGCAGAACCAAATTGGGAGAAATAATTGCGCAAGTCATATGAAGAATTTTGATCCGGTTTCAGACGGGCAAGCGCGAATGATTCCGCCAACTGGAAAGATTCATTGGTTTCAGCCATGCGCGTTGCATCAATCATAACTTGAAACGCCTGCAAGCCGCGCACTTCGTCTTGATACGACCAAAACCATCGCCACCGAAGCTCGTCCCACTTCCGCAAAAACAAGGAGCGTTTTTTCAGGAATGAACCTTCGCTACGAGACGTGTGTGTTGTATAAAAATCTCCCCAAAGCTTGTCAAATTTCTCTGAAGATTTTCGGATTTGTCCGAATTGTTGCAATTGCTCGACTCGTTCAAACATCATTGCTTGCTCAAGCGGCGTCGTAAATTCCAGCGATTGCCAGTCCTGCTGCAATTGCGCCAAATCATCGTCCGAGACGTTTGGATTTTGCAGGACTTCCCATGTGGGGCTTGTGACCATCGAAAAGATAGCGATGCGAACAAGTTGCGAGATTAGTGTTCGCTCATCGGTCTCGCCTTTGACAAGGGCGAGCATCGCACGGACATCTGCACAGGCATTTTTTGGATTTCCTTGATGCAAATCGTAAAGCGCCGACGCGCTCAACCATTGAGCCGACCGTTTCAGTGAAGCGAGATTGGGAAGTTGGATATCAGCGCCTTTTTGGTAATCCAAATTGAAATCCAAAATCGGGTGATTGGTCAGATTTTGAAAACTATCGAGGTCGCTTTTTGCGGCGGCCAATTCACGGCCTAAATCTTCCCACTGATTTATTCCGTCAGAACTGCGGATGTCTGGTTGCTGCCAGCCAATCATTGCCTTGCCAGATGCAACCATTTGCATGGCTGGTGGCGGATTGTTTGCGTGAATCCCTTCGGGCTTGAGATTGGCCAGCGCATTCCTGATAAATGGAACTCCATTTTGCTCCGGTGACGTTGGCGGCGAAATCACCTGCGCCAATTCCATCGGCTCGCCTTTGGCTTTGAGTTCGGCCACATAATTCGCGACGGCAAAGCGCAGTTGATAATGGCGGATGACAGGAACAAGAATCGCCATGCCGAGGACAATGCCAGCGGCGATTAAAATTTTTCTTCGGCGGCTCATAGATTTATCCTTTCAAAAAATAATTCTGCTGCTTTTCGCTGATTGGCATTCCAAGTTTCTCCATCACAGCCAGCATGTCTTCCCAGACGCGGCGCTTTTCGCTCATTGCCTGATTGCGCAGCAAATATGCCGGATGATACGTCGGCATGAGCGGCGTGTCGCGATACGTCTGCCAGTTGCCGCGCAATTTCGTGATGCCAATCGTTTTTCCCAGCAAACCTTCCACCGCCGTCGCGCCGAGGGCAACGATGACGCGTGGCCGGATTAAATCAATCTGCTCGTGCAAAAATGGAATGCACGCGGCCATTTCTTCCGGCGTTGGTTTGCGGTTGCCGCTCGACTGACTAGGCGTGTCGGGACGGCATTTCAAAATGTTGGCGATGTAAACATCCGCGCGTGAAAGTCCGGTGGCTTGTATGATTTTCGTCAGCAGTTGTCCCGCCGCGCCGACGAACGGCTCGCCTTGCGCGTCTTCGTCCGCGCCCGGCGCTTCGCCAACAAACATCAATTGCGCGTCAATGCTCCCCACTCCGAACACGACATTTTTGCGCGACGACACGAGATGCGAGCATTTGATGCAAGCCATCGCACGCTCGCGCAATACTTTGAAGGCAGCGGTTTTGTTCGCGCTTAAAGATCGGACGCCAAAAATCGAAATTGTTTTCGTTTCATTATCCTTCTGTTTCTGAATTTTAATTTCTGCGTTTCTGTTTTGTGGCGGCTGCGATAGTTCGCGCAAGGTTTCATTTGAAACAGCGACGTGTTTTGCCCCGCGCAATTTCAAATCCTCAAGACGTTGAATCGTCGCGTCGAGCAATTGGTCATAAGCTGAAGGCATATTGTCAAAAAATCTGGTGCGTCTTTATGATGCCTCCCGAACTTTTTTTCAAGGACAAAGCTCGTTGTAACGCTCATTTTGGGTATCCCCACACCTGTCCCCCACGGCGGGGACACCCTGTCATGTCGCGCCGTCCTTTGTTCACAATAGTTTTGTCCTTGCTTTGTAGAAACATTTTATTTTCTTCGGCGTCTGCGGGTGGATGGAACTGACACGCAAAGGCAGGACGACGGTGGAACGCGTGGTTGAACTGGCGATGCGGCTGGGCGGTGGAATCGTTCTTCAGCGGGTTGAAACGGACGATGGGTTCGACCTTGACCTCACGCAAGCCGAGTCAACTGCTCGCGGAAGCTTCCTTCAAGGTCTTGGCCTACACCCTGCGCCGTTAGCCAATCCAATGCAGTCAGAGATGTTTTCAGCAGAGCAAGGCGGTTCATGTGAGCCGTAAAACCCACATGAACCACGCTTGTTATTTTTCAGGGCAGCTTACGGAGCCTGAAACGACCATTGCTGGTTGAACTGGGTCCCGCTCCATTGATCAACGGCTGCGCCGGCGTTGGTTGCAGTAATCCCGCCAAACACTTCCATGGCCTTTCCACTGTTGACGTTGATCACTGAATAGTAGCCGCTGTCGGTGGGCGTGATGTTCCATTTCTGGTTGGCCCCGTTGTTCGAATCCCAGATGTCCACCAGCGCGCCATTGGCCGTCGAGGCACCGGCGACTTCCAGCGTCCGCCCGCTTTGC
>DASQOZ010000050.1:0-6005 GCA_035644195.1 Candidatus Methylomirabilota bacterium
GCAGATCGTGTAATGCGCCAGCTCCTCGATGTTCAGCCCGCGCAGCAATTTGGCCGGCGGACGGACAGTGAGCGCCACCTGCAATTTCTTTTCGCCGATCTGCGACAGCATTTCTTCCGTGGACAAATCGTGCAAGGCGACACGCACGCCCGGAAATTTCTCCTGAAACGCGCGCAACGCCTGCGGCAAAATTTGGACGGTCAATGACGGCGCGTAACCGACATTGATCTCGCCGTTCGTTCCGCCGGCGACCGCACGCGCATTTTTCACCGCGTCATCGGCGCGCTGCAAAATAGATTTTGCTTCCGTTAGAAAAAATTTTCCCGCTTCGGTGAGCTTGAGCGATTTGGCGCTGCGCTCGAACAATTGAAAACCGATTTCATCTTCGAGGTCTTTGATCTGGCGGCTGATGCCCGGCTGCGAGACGCGCAGCTTCAACGCCGCGCGCGAGACATTTTCCTCCTCGGCGGCGGCGATGAAATAACGAAGATGGCGCAGTTCCATAAGCGGTTAATCCAATGCCTGTGGAAAATCCATCGCGCCGTGTTTGATACGGAGAATTTCCAATCGCATTCCGGCAAAGCGATGGAAAATCAGGTAGTTTTCAAAATCATTCACGCGCCACGAACGGATGTTCTTCAAATCCCGCCCGCGAAATTTTCGCAGCCTGCCTTTCAACGGTTGCAACGCCAGATTTTCGATCGTGCCGTCAATCGCTTCGAGAAAACGCAGCGCGGCATCAGGATTGTTTTCGCGGATGTATTGGAAGTAGCCAAACGCATCTAGTTCGGCGGCGTGACGGACGAAAATTTCAACCGGGTTCAAGCGGCAATGGCGGCGAAATGGCCGGGCTTGAATTTTTTCAACGGACTGCGGAGCGCGTGGCGCAAGGCCGCTTCCAGTTGCGGATCGCTGTCCTCCTGCTCGACGAGCTCATACACGCGCAACGCCTCGCGGATGACCTCGTCTTGTGACAAGTAGCCGCCGCCCTTCATTTTCCGGCCGACGAATTTTTCCTGATGCGGCGTGAGCAAAACTTTCATGGCTGAAAGTTAAAGGCTGCTTCTGATGGTGTCAAAAAGTTTTACGAACACGCCGCCGCGCGAGACATTTTCCTCCTCGGCGGCGGCGATGAAATATTGGAATCACTGTTTTATCTAAACATCCTGCTCCGCGACAATTCGTAAATGCTTTTGAATAAGTTACGATCAAACCCGAAACAATAACTTTGCGAACCCGAGTAGGAAGCGGCGAAGGTTGATTTAGAACAAAATCGCAGGTGTTTCGAATTTCGTTAAAACATTCCCAAGCGAAACACCTAAGCCAAAATTTTTTCTTTTCTTCAAGAGGAATTGATTCCATACAAATTCAAGTATGCCCATTGGTTATGCTCACGCAAGAAACATGGTATTTCACGGAATCGAATTCGCGCGCTAAAGTTTTTCCATGATGAATATACGAAAAGCAAATGAACGGGGGCACGCCAATCTTGGCTGGCTCGACTCTTATCACACTTTCAGCTTCGCGGATTATCACGACCCGCAATGGATGGGTTTCCGCAGCTTGCGCGTGATCAACGACGACCTCGTGATGCCGGGCATGGGCTTCGGCACGCATCCGCATCGCGACATGGAAATCATCAGCTACGTCTTGAGCGGCGCGATCGAACATAAGGATTCGATGGGCAACGGTCGCGTCATCCGCGCGGGTGAATTTCAATACATGGCCGCCGGCACCGGCGTGCAGCACAGCGAGTTCAATCCGTCGAAAACGGAGCCGCTGCGCCTGTTGCAAATCTGGATTCAGCCCGACGAAAAAGGCGTGAAACCGCGCTACGCAGAAAAGAATTTCGCAACTGCGCCGACGGGGAAATTGCATCTCGTCGCGAGCAAGAGCGGACGCGATGGTTCAATCGCGATTCATCAGGACGCGGATTTGTCGTTCGCGAAACTTGACGCTGGACAAAAAATTTCGCAGCCACTTGCCAAAAATCGTCACGCGTGGGTTCACATCGCCGAGGGCGAAGTGGAAGTGAACGGCACAAAACTGTCCGGCGGCGATGCCGCCGCGATTGACAATGAACCGGCGGTTGAACTCGTCGCCGGGAAACCGTCGCAAGTGCTGTTGTTTGATTTGAACTGAAAGTGTAACGGCGTTCTGTGAGCGCCGAAAAACAAACCAAATTGCGGCGGTCACAGACCGCCGCTACAACAAAAATAAAAAATGAAAACCATTAACTCAAACCAACTGCTTGAACAACTGAACTGGCGTTATGCCACCAAGCAGTTCGATCCCAAACGTAAAATCAGCGCGCAAGATTGGGCGACGCTGGAAGAAGCCTTGTTGCTGACGCCATCAAGCGGCGGATTGCAGCCGTGGAAATTCATCGTTGTGACTGATCCTGCCGTTCGCGCCAAACTCACGCCCGCTTCTTACGGTCAGGCTCAAATCAACGACGCTTCGCATCTGGTCGTGTTCGCCTCTAAAAATAATTTCAGCGAAGCCGACGTGGACGCGCATTTGCAAAATGTCGCGCGCATTCAAGGCGTGCCTGTTGAAACGCTCGCGCCACTTCGCGGCATGCTGGTCGGCGGAATCGTTCAAAGTCAGGATGAAGCCGGGCGCAACGCCTGGGCGCGCAATCAAACTTTCATCGCGCTCGGCAATCTGCTCACGAGCGCCGCATTGCTCGGCATTGATGCTTGCCCGATGGAAGGTTTTGACCGCGCGCAATACGACGAAATTCTCGGACTGAAGGTGAAAGGTTATGCAAGCGCGGTCATCGCCACGCTCGGTTATCGCGCGACGACAGACAAATACGCCGCCGCGCCCAAAGTGCGTTTTACAAAAGAACAAACTTTCGTCCGCATTTGAATTGAACAACAACAAAAATCATTGATCCAAAAATAAAACTATGAAAGCACTCAAACTCCTCGTCAAAACCAACGACAGTTTCGCGCCGCTCATCGCGCGGTTGACGCTCGGCATCGTCATGTTTCCGCACGGCGCGCAAAAGGCGCTCGGCTGGTTCGGCGGCTACGGCTTCAGCGGCACGATGAACGCCTTCACGCAACAAATGCACATTCTCGCGCCGCTCGCGTTTCTCGCCATCGCGGCGGAATTCGCCGGCTCGATTGGTTTGATTCTCGGTTGTTTCAGCCGCGTCGCCGCGTTTGGCATCGCCACGAACATGGTTGTCGCCATTCTGACGGTTCATGCGGCGAACGGATTTTTCATGAATTGGTTCGGCACACAGAAAGGCGAAGGCTTTGAATATCATCTGCTCGCCATCGGCCTCGCGCTCGTCGTCATCGTTTACGGCGCGGGCAAAGCGTCGCTCGACAACGTGTTTGCGAAATCTGTTGAGAAGAAATAATGCGACTGATTTTTGCAACGAAAGCCCGTAGGTCTGGCATCGTTGTAGTTGGAAAATTAAAAACAGCCAAAGCTCCATAGGGCAAAATCCTGTAGCGTCGGTCTGTGACCGACAACGGCGCTGGAAAAACCAAATTCACTGATACATATGTCGCTAATAAACGGTTGTCGGCCAAGCTTCGTCCAAATTTCTGCAAGATTTTTGAAAAGGTCTTCGTTGGGAATGTTTTGGTTTTTAGTTTTGGTGAGGCCAGCTTGCTCCAAAGCTTTGTTCCATGAACCAAATCGGGTCATCAGGGTCGTGCAATGAAAGCGGCCTCGTTTGTTGTATTCATTTCCTGTAACGGTGGTCTTACTAAGTTCGGAAGCAACTCGCTTTAGATCGTCAAGCATTTCGGCGTCCGACGCGTTGCGATTATGTGGTTCGAGTTCAAATTTCATCGGCTTTCCAATTACGGATTGCCTATGATTGCGCTGCCAATTCCGTTTCGCAACTTTCTTTGCCGCAGCCGGTTTCTTCCTGATCGCTGAAATCGTGGCTGTCCCAGTTCGGATCGAGGCCGAGGTCTTTGAGCATCTGGAGATCTTTTTCGACGGGCTGGTTCAGCGTGGTGAGATAGTTGCCGACCATCAGCGCGCTCGCGCCGGCCATGAAGATCATGCTTTGCGCGTCGCGCAGATTCACGGTGCGGCCACCGGCGATCATGATTTCCTGTCGCGGCAAAATGAATCGGAAGCACGCGATGGTCTTCAAAATTTCCATGACGGGCAGGGGAGCGAGTTTTTCAAACGGCGTGCCGGGAATGGGATTGAGGATGTTGACAGGCACGACGTTCGCGCCGATGGCCTTCAATTCAAACGCTAGGTCGCAGCGGTCGGCGCGCGTCTCGCCCATGCCGATGATGCCGCCGGAACAAATCTTGATGCCGGCCTTTTTCAGATAGCCGATGGTTTCGAGCCGGTCGTCGAACGTGTGCGTGGAGCAGGTCTGCGGGAAAAAACGGCGCGAGCTTTCGAGGTTGTGGCCGTAACATTCGAGTCCGGCTTCCTTCAAGCGGTTCGCGACTTCCTGTTTCTTGATGATGCCGAGCGAGGCGTCGGGCCGCGTCTTGCCGCCGGCCTTCAATTCGCGGATGCGTTCGCAGACTTCATCGAGCATCGGGCCTTCATTAAGACCTTTCCACGCGGCGACGAGGCCGACGGCGGTGACTTGATTCTTGTTCGCTTCATCAGCGGCTTCGTTCACCGGTTCGGGTTCGATGAATCCGTATTTCGGCGAGCCGGTCTGGTAATGCGATGACTGTGCGCAGAAGCTGCAATTCTCGGAACACGCGCCGGCCTTGGCGTTGACGATGGAGCAGAGATGAATTTTGTTGCCCTTGAACTGCTCACGGATGCGGTTCGACCATGACAGCAAATCCAAAATGTCGGCGGACGATTCGAGATTAAAGAGCCATGACGCTTCGTCGCGGGTGATGTGGCCGCCGCTCAAAACCTTTTCGCCGAGAGCGGAAAGCTTCTGGTGATTGCTTGCGTCAACCTGTGTCGCCGTCATGGTTGACAGCATACTGCGCGGAAATTTTTTCGCAAGCGACGTTGTAGTGTTGAGCCTGTGGCTCAATTTATCGGCGCGCAACGCCGACGCTACAGTGTTATTGCGCGGACGGAGCGGCGTGCGATGGAATCGCAGAATCCAGATAAGCCGCGAGCGATGCGATTTGATAATCGGAGAGCGGGCCGCCTTCGGCGGTCGAAAACGCGGGCATGAACGAGCCGGGTTTGCCGTGCGCGATCCATGTGCGCCAGAAGTCGTCGTTGGTCGCCGTTTTGAGCATGTGCAAATCGGGAACCATCGTCGCGCGATGTTCGGCTTCGTGGCAAATGGCGCAATCGGCTTCATAAAGCGACTGGCCATATTTGCTCTCGCCACGTTTGACGTGGCACGTCGCGCAATCGTTTTTGAAAACGGCCTGCCGGTCAATTTTGGCGGCGGCGACTCCGCGCGCGCGGTCGGCGTCGGTCATTGTCGGAAGCACCGGCGGCAAAATGTTAATCAGCAAATTAAGAGTCTTGCTGCCTTTGTCGGTGGAGACGGTGACGGTTTTGAAAAGCGTGCCGGGTCTGCCGGCGATGTTCACGGTGATTGGAATCTGCGCGTTTGTTCCGGGTGCGACAATCCACGGCAACTGCGGCAATTGCGCGGTGGTGCAACCGCACGACGGGTGGACGTTCACGATGGCGACGTTGCCGGACGAAACATTTGTGAAATTAAATGTGAAATGCGCCTGTGCTTGGTCGGAAGCGGCGTTTGTGGTTTTCGACAATTCGTCCCACGCAAAAATGCCGTCGGGCAGGGGATCGTTCGCATGCGTCATGTCCGGCACATAAACCGGCGCGGTCGTGACGGCGTTGGACTGTGCGGCGACGGAAAAAATTCCGGCGGCGAAACAAAAAATCGTCGCGGCGGCAAAAAAAGTCTGGCGCAGTTTCATTTGAGTTTTGAATTTAGCAGTTCACCTGCATTTGACGAGCGGGAATTGATCCTGTTCAAAGTTCACAGACGGTTCAGCGCGCTCAACACCGCCTTGACCGAGGCGAGTTCGATGTTCGTGTCCACGCCCGCGCCCCAA
>DASQOZ010000051.1:0-32409 GCA_035644195.1 Candidatus Methylomirabilota bacterium
CTCAACGGCTTGGAAGCCACGCGGCAAATCGCCAAAGAAGTTCCGATGACCAAGCTGCTCGTGCTCTCATCCTACAACGATGACGAATACGTTCATCAAGTCACCGAAGCCGGCGCGATGGGTTATCTGCTCAAGCAGACCGCCGCGACGGATTTGATCAAGGCCGTCCGTGAAGTGCGACGCGGAAATGCGTTTTTCAGCCCGGCGATTTCCAAACACCTTATAGATCATTATCGCGAAGCATTCCTCAACGGCGTGCCCGTCAAAAAATCAAACACCTTGCTCACCTCGCGCGAATCCGAAGTGCTGCAACTCATCGCCGAGGGCAAGCCGAACAAACAGATCGCCGCCGAACTGTGCATCAGCATCAAGACCGTCGAGAAACATCGCCAGCAAGTGATGAACAAACTGCATATTCATGATATCGCCGGCTTGACCCGCTATGCAATTTCGAAAGGAATCGTCGAAGGCTCAACTCCGCTGATGATGTGAAAATTATTTAACGATCCTTGTCCGTTGTATTGTTCGGCAAACCGGCGCAACTGCAAAAGCGGCTCAAGCGCAGCCATCGGCATAAAGCGAAGTGAATTTAACCGGCCGCCGGAATGAGAAATCGTTCCGGCTTCTTATTTTGAAAATCCAAAGCTGGCGGATTGGCTGTCCATTTGTTACCGTGCGTGCAATGGAAAACAAACGAATCGCAACCAAAGTCGGCCTGTTCGTTTTCATCGGGCTGGCACTGGCGGCATTGCTCGTCGTTCAATTCAGCAAGGGCACGAGTTTGTTTCACGGCACCTATGAATTGCGCCTTCACACGGCGAACGTCGGCGGACTCAAACCGCGCGCGGGCGTTTTGCTGGCGGGCGTGCAAGTCGGCACCGTTTCAGACATTCAACTGTCGCAAGATGACAAGAGTGTGACGGTTTTTCTGAAAATTTATAAGCGCTACGAAATTTATTCTGATGCGCGGTTCGTCATCGAGCAGGCGGGCTTTCTTGGCGACCCGTATGTTTCCGTCATTGCCGTCAGCAATCAAGTGCCGAAGCTGACGAATGGCGAAGTTGTCGTCTGTCAGGAGCCGTTCAATTTGCAGGAAGTGGCGCGGTCGGCGGCGGGTTTTATCCAGCGGGTGGATGTCATCGCCAAAAAACTGGACGCATCGGTCAACGAAATGCAGCGGGTCGTGTTGAACGCGCAGACGATGACAAATTTTTCCGTGACGGTGGACAATATGCGGACGTTTTCCGAAGAAGCGCTCGGCTCGGTCAGCCAAATCAACCAGCTTATCGCCACGAACGGCACGCAAGTGAGCATGGCCGTCAGCAACGTGCTTTTGTTTTCCAGCGATTTGATGCGATTGTCCGAAACGGCAAACGGTTTGATGGACACCAACAAACCGCACATCACCGCTGCCGTAAAAAACATTGAAACGTCCACGGAAATCCTGACAAATTTGATGACGCAGTTGCAGTCCGGCAAAGGACTTGCTGGAAGCATCTTGCAAAATCAGGAAATGGCCACGAACGTGCAAACCATCGCCAACAATCTCGCCGTCGCATCGAGCAATCTGAACCGGCTCGGCTTGTGGGGATTTTTGTGGCATAAAGAAAAAGAGCCGCGCAATAAAAAATGAAATCACTTTGGGCAATACGAATTCTGTTTCTGGGTCTGTGCATCGCGGCCGGTTACGCCATCAGCCAGGTGCGCGAGGAATTTGCTGGCGTCGTGCACAGCGGGATCATCGGAATGGCCATGGGCTTCGGATTTGGCGGTTTGCTGATCGCCGTGGACGAAATGCTCAAAGGTTTTTCGTTGCGCGCATTTTCCGCGATTACCTTTGGCCTGCTGCTCGGCTGGCTTGTCGCATTGCTTATCGAGAGTTCCGGCTTGTTCAGAAACGCCACCGTCGATCAGCAATGGCTTATCCGGCTGGGACTTTTCCTGGCGTTCGGTTACATCGGCATGGTTTTGGCAATGCGCAGCAACAAAGAAGATTTTTCACTCATCATTCCTTACGTCCGCTTTTCGCCGCAAAATAAGCCGGACAATCTTTTGCTACTCGACACGAGCGTCATCATTGACGGGCGCATCGCCGATTTGATTGAAACGCATTTGCTCGAAGGCCTCGTCGTGGTGCCGCGGTTCGTGCTCAAGGAACTCCAGCAAATCGCCGATTCCACCGATACTGTCAAACGCTCGCGCGGGCGGCGCGGCCTCGAGATGCTCAATCGCATCCAAAAAAATAACGAAATGGAAGTCCGCATTCACGAAGGTGATTTTCCTGAAGAAACGGAAGTGGACACCAAACTCGTCCGCCTCGCGCGCAATTTGAATGCAAAACTTTTTACGAATGATTACAACCTGTCCAAAATTGCCGCCTTGCAAAAAATTCATTGCATCAATCTTCATGACATCGCGCGCTCCCTCAAAGGCGTTTTATTGCCAGGCGAAATGTTGCAATTGAAAATCATGCGCGAAGGCAAGGAAAAAGGCCAGGGCGTCGGTTATTTGCCGGACGGCACGATGGTCGTCGTCAACAACGCACAAGCGCGCATCGGCCAGCAGGTCGAAGTCGAAGTGCAATCCCTGCTTCAAACCGGCGCGGGCGTCATCGTCTTTGCCGAAATGCGAATGCCGGTGGCTGCGTAATTCCATGACATTCGCCACTATTTTCACGACCTTCAATTTGACCGAAGCTCAACTTGTTTGCTCAAGACTCGACGCGGCAAACTTTCACCCATTCGTTCCTAATGAAAGCGTTGCCTCGTGGTTCGGTAATTCTTTAGCCGGTTTTTCAACTGCAACAATGGTATGTGTGCAAGTGCCAGAAGGCGAAGCCGCCAATGCGCGCGAATTTCTCGATGCGCCATGACTTCCGCAAAACTAAAAATTCTTCGCCGGTTCAAAAAAATTCTGCCCGGCGAAATCATTTTTGAACCGCACAAGCTTGCCGAATACGCCGGCGATAAATGGTTCGCCGCGCATCAGCCCGACGCCGTCGCCCTGCCCCGCTCCACCAAATCCGTTTCCAAAATTTTACGGTTCGCAAATGAAAATAAAATCCCCGTCACGCCGCGTGGCGCGGGTTACGGCTACGTCGGCGGCTGCGTTCCCATTCGCGGCGGCATTGTCCTTTCGACCGAGCGCATGAATCGCATTTTGGAAATCAATGTGCGCGATTTTGTCGCCGTCGTTCAGCCAGCCGTGATCACAGCGGCTTTTCAAAAAAGGTGCGAGAGCCGCAGGCTCTTTTATCCGCCCGACCCGGCCAGCCGCGCGGACAATTTTCTCGGCGGCAATATCGCCACCAACGCCGGCGGCCCGCGTTGTTTGAAATACGGCGTCACGCGCGATTACGTTCTCGGTCTCGAAGTTGTTCTCGCCGATGGCACAGTCATCCGCACCGGTGGGCGCACGCATAAAAACAAAACCGGATTCGATCTCACGCGCCTTTTCGTCGGCTCGGAAGGTTTGCTTGGCGTCGTCACGGAAGCCACTTTGAAGCTGATTCCACTGCCGCCATTTCGCGTCACGCTCGCCGTCGGTTTCAATTCCATGCGCAACGCCGTCGGCGGGTTGCAGGCAATTCTCGCCGCCGGGTTTTTGCCAAGCGCGCTGGAATTGGCGGACGAATTCACCCTTGCCGCCGCTGCAAAGTATACCGGCAGCAAACGGCTCGGCATTTGCAAGGCGCATTTGATCGTGGAACTGGACGGGCAAAAAAATTCTGTGCGCGGCGAATTGCCGGCAGTTGAACGTGTCATTCGTAAATACAAACCGTTATTTGTTGAGCGCGGCTTTGGCGATGCTGAATGCGAAAAGATTTGGAAAATCCGCCGCGTGTTTTCCGCCTCGCTCAAATCCACCGGTCTCAAAAAGTTGAACGAGGACATCGTGGTTCCACGCGGACGACTCGAAGATTTATTCCGCTTCACCGCAAAACTTCAGAAGAAAGTTAAATTACCCGTCGCCTGTTTCGGCCACGCCGGCGATGGAAACATCCACGTCAACATCATGCTTGATGCCAATGACGCCGCCGCCGGCAAACGCGGTGAAGCGGCGCTCGATGAATTGTTCCGGCAAGTGCTCGCGTGGAACGGCGCGATCACCGGCGAACATGGAATCGGCCTTGCCAAGAAACGCTGGTGGCCGCTCGCCGTTTCACCGGAAGTCCGCGAACTTCATCGCTTGCTGAAACACGCGCTTGATCCGAACGGCATTTTGAACCCGGGGAAATTTGTTTGAATCTTTCAAACTGCCGAATCGTTCAATTTCTTGCCGATTGACACCGCCGTTTGATTTTGCGGAAATATCGTCAACTCAAACACCATGCTGACTCAAAAAGAAATCATTTCGACGGATTCGCTGTCGCAAGAGAAACGCACGTTTCCACCGTCGCCGGAAGTCGTGAAGCGCGCGCTGCTCAATGCGGAACAATTCAATGCCCTTTACGAACGCTCCGTCCGCGAACCGGAAAAATTCTGGCTCGAACAGGCGGACGCGCTTGACTGGTTCAAGAAACCGATCGTCGCCGGAAAATTTATTTGGGACACGGACGCACGAAAAATTCAGCACACTTTTTTTGAAGACGGGCAATTGAATCTGACCGTCAACTGTCTCGACCGCCACGTCAAAACAAAATTGCGCGACAAAATCGCCATCATCTGGCAGGGCGAACCGGAAGAGGATGTCAAAAGAATCACTTACGCGGGATTGCACGCGGAGGTTTGCAAATTTGCGAACGCTCTGAAATCACTCGGCGTCAAAAAGGGCGACCGCGTGGCGATTTATATGCCGATGATGATCGAAGCCGCCGTCGCGATGCTCGCGTGTGCGCGCATCGGCGCGATCCATTCAGTCGTGTTCGGCGGGTTCAGCGCGGATTCGCTTTCCGACCGCATCAACGATTCGGCGTGCAAAATTTTAATCACGGCAAATGTTTCCTTGCGCGGCGGAAAGGCAATTCCGTTGAAAGAAATTGCCGACACCGCATTGCAAAAAACTTCGAGCATCGAAAAAGTCGTCGTCGTAAAACGTAACGACGCGCCATGCAATTTTGTGAATGGCCGCGATATTTGGTATCACGATTTGATGAACGGTGGGGCGAGCGTCCCCGCGAGCCGGCTCGTCAGTAGCCTCGCCCCACCAAAAGACGAATGCCCGCCGGAACGCATGAACGCCGAGGATTTTCTGTTCATCCTTTATACGTCCGGCTCGACCGGCAAACCGAAAGGCGTCGTCCACAGCACCGCCGGTTATCTGCTGTGGAGCGCGCTCACGCATAAATACGTTTTCGACATCCACGACGACGACGTTTATTTCTGCACGGCAGACATCGGCTGGGTCACCGGCCACAGCTACGTCATTTACGGCCCGCTGTGCAACGGCGCGACGACGCTGATGTTTGAAGGCATTCCGACGTTTCCCGATGCCGGACGTTTTTGGAAAATCGTCGAGAAGTTCAAGGTCAATTCCTTTTACACCGCGCCGACGGCGATTCGCGCGCTCATCCGGCTCGGCGATGAATGGCCGGAGAAATACGATTTGAGTTCGCTGCGAGTTTTGGGAACCGTAGGCGAGCCGATCAATCCCGAAGCGTGGATGTGGTATCACAAAATTATTGGCAAAGAGCGTTGCCCGATTGTGGACACATGGTGGCAAACGGAAACCGGCGGGCATTTGATCACGCCATTGCCCGGCGTGAACACATTGAAACCCGGCAGCGCGAGCAAACCATTTTTTGGCGTTGAGCCAATTGTTTTGCGTGACGACGGCAGCGAATGCGCGCCGAACGAAGGCGGCAAACTTTGCATCACGCAACCGTGGCCGGGAATCATGCGCACGACGTGGGGCGACCATGAACGTTTCATCAACACCTATTTCACGACGTTCAAAAATATGTATTTCACCGGCGACGGCTGCCGCGTGGACAACGACGGCGATTACTGGCTGCTCGGTCGCGTTGATGATGTCGTCAATGTTTCCGGCCATCGCATCGGCACGGCGGAAGTCGAGAGCGCGCTCGTGAGCCATGCGAAAGTCGCCGAAGCCGCCGTCGCCCCCATGCCGCACGACATCAAGGGCCAGGCGCTCTATGCGTTCGTGACGTTGAAGGATGGAATTGCCGACAGCGAAGAATTGAAAAAGGAATTGGCGAATCACGTCCGCAAAGAAATCGGCGCGATTGCCGTGCCGGACAAAATCCAGTTCGCGCCCGGCCTGCCGAAAACGCGTTCAGGAAAAATCATGCGCCGCATTTTGCGCAAAATTGCCGAGAACCAAGTTGACCAAATCGGCGACGTTTCAACGTTGGCCGATCCGCACGTCGTCGAAGCATTGGTCAAAGGGAAACAGTGAACGTCTTACAGTGATTCCTTTTGATTTTTTCTCCCTCTCTTCCCAAAAAGGAGGAGAGGGCCGAGGTGAGGAGGGCAATGGTTTTCAAACTCAAATCCCCTCACCCCCAACCCTCTCCCCGCTTGGGCGGGGAGAGGGAGTTGTCAAAACGAGTCATTACCGAACGTCTTGCAAATACCATAACGCGAGATTACTATTTTGGCATGACAACAACGGTCGAAGCGATTTATGAACATGGCAAACTTCTTTTGCCGAAGCCGTTGTCGCTGCCTGAAAAATCTCATGTGCGCGTGACCATTGAATCCGACGTGGAACGCGAGGCGTGGCTGAAACTTTCCGAAGAGTCTTTGCGAAAAACATGGGACAACAACGCGGACGATGTTTTCAATGAACTGCTCTCGAAATGATGTCGTTCTCCTTCCGATTCCATTCACGGATTTGACCAGCCGAAAAGTTCGTCCGGCGATTGTCATCGGTCAAAACGGCGCAGACCTTTTTCTCGTTCCCATTTCGTCGCAACTTCCGAATACCGATTTTCCGCTCAAAGAATGGCGCGCTGCCGGACTGAATGTTTCTTGTGGTGTCAAAGCGCAACTCGCCACAGTTGAACAGAAACTCGTCGTAAAAATTGTCGGTAAATTATCCATTGCCGACAAACAATCGTTGGATGAACGGCTGCGAACATGGCTGCGATTGTAGAGCGTCAAAACGGAAAATTACTGCACGCCGACGCGGTAAAATCTTTGAATCCAAAAAAAATCTGATTTTACAGGAATTGTCTGGGTGCTTGCGCACGGCCACCATCCGTCCTGAAGGGACGGCGGAAATCCATCGTCCTTTCAGGACGAACAAATGTGTTGGATGCATTACCAGCCACTTCGTAGCTGGCTAATTTCTGTTGCGCCTTCAGCGCATAAAAAAGCGGCCTCCGTTTCCGAAGGCCGCTTTGAAGGTAGGGACATCGCGCTGCGATGCTCCTTGCGGAGTGCCACCGAGGTCGGCGCAGCGCGCCAACCCTACCATTATTTACGGCACGATTTTCGTAGCGGGATCGCTCCATGCGCCGGTTCCGGCGCTGCCCACGGAACGCACGCGCACCCATTGCCGGCTGCCGGAGGTCAATCCCAGCAACGCGGCGCTGGATTTGGTCACGGCGGATTGCGCCACCCAACTGGTCGCCGTCATCGGGTCGGGGCTGGCCTGGATTTCGTAGGAATACGCGGCGGGATCGGAATCCCATTGCGCGTCGAGTTCACCGGCGTTGTCGCCAAATGTGAGGGCGAGGTTGGTGACTTGTCCGGGCATTCCGGCGGGTGCGGCTGCGCCTTTCACGTCCATGCCCGCGCTCTGGATTTTTGCGGCGTCGCCGCCGCTTTGCGCCTGCACATACGCGGCGAGCGAGGTCAGCCCGGCGGCCAGCGCATCCACGGCGTTGTCGCGCTGGGTGAGGTTCTGGCTCTGGGTGACAACGCCGGATTGATAGGTGTTGTTGGCGATGGTCGCCAGCGGCGGAATGGACGTGGTGTAGTTCGCGTTGCCCGTCATCGCGGTCTTGATATTGTTTGCGGATTGGAGCAGTTGCTGGATGTTGAGTCGTCCGAGGTTTAACTTTGTCTGTGCCATGTGATGTCCCTTTCCCTTTGTTGATTTCTGTTTGGTTGCGGCGGAAGAGTCGCAAAACAGCCGACCCTGCCGCCCGTGTTTTGTTCGGAAATCTTTTTACGCCGATGTGTCAAGATTTTCAAGAACTATTATGAAATAAGGCGGGATTATGCACTTGACGGAAGTTTCCTTCTCCCCGCCCGGGCGGGGAGAAGGTCAGGATGAGGGGTTTGTAATAAAACTGCAATAAAATCAAAGCTCCTCACCCCGGCCCTCTCCTCGTTTGGCGAGGAGAGGGAGAAATCCTTTTGCTTCAACACGCCTTCTTCTCTCATGTGCATAATTCCAAAATAAGGGTGAAAATGATGTTTTAATGCCGCTAACAAGGATTGTTGACATGTTTGCGATGTCGCAAATCAAGTTTGTCAGACGACAGACGGCGTTTGTTAAACAACAGGCTGAAATTTTTTGTGAACAATTGCCGTTTGCTGGCAAACAATCGGCTGTTGTTTGTGAACGAACATCGCGGGTTGTCAAAGAATCGTCGCGGGTTGAAGAACAAACGTGATGAGATGATGAACTATTTTCATCTGCTGGCGAACAATTGGCGGATGTTTGTGAACGAACGGCGGATGTTGCCAGACAATTCGCGCGCGGCGAAAAACAGACGGGAAATGTTTGTGAACAATCTTCGTGTGACGGAGAACTTTCGGTATTGCATGGCGCACTAATGGGTGCGGATTTATTTCGGCACAACAAACTTCTGTTGCATCGCGCTTTGGATTTGCGGCCAGCCGGCGCAACCGGAAGTTTTTGTCCCCGCCGCCACTCCCGTCGCGTAAGCCGTCGAAACGGATGTGCCTTGGACGATGTAAGCCTGCCCGTTCAGGTAAATCACGCTCGCGCCGGGCAGCGCCATGTCCACGAAACTTCCGTAGTTCGCGTATGACGCGAGTTGTCCCGCCTGCTGCAACGCGGTCACGGCGTTGACGCCGGAAATGGCCGCCGGATAAGTCGGCGTGTTGACCGGCGAATTTCCCGCCGCCGCAAAAATCACGATGCCGTCGGCAATCGCCTGCTGGATCACGCTGTCCAAAACGGAACTGTCGCCAGAACTGCCGAGGCTTAAGTTCAAAACGTTCGCGCCTTTGTTGACCGCCGCTTGAATTCCCAGCGCCACGTTCCAACTCGTCGTCGTTTCGCTCGCGCCATAGACATCCACGGGCAAAATTTGCGCGGTCGTGCTGCCGCCGCTCGCCTGCGAAATCGCGCGCAAAATAGTTTCCGCCATGCCGGTGGCGTGCGTGGGAAGAGAATTTCCCGTCGTTGTATTGTTCGCATTTGAATCACCGGCAACAGAAAGTTGTTTCATGACAAATGGGTCGAGCGTTGAGCCGAGCGATTGAATTCCTGTGTCAATCAAACCGATGGTGACGTTGCACGGATCGCCGGATGTCGGTGGATTGAGCGTCAACGAAATCGGCCCCGGAAGCCCGGACGAAACGGTCGTCATTTGTGGTGACGGTTCAGGCTCGAAATAATAATTGTAATCCACCGCCAGCACGTCGCTGTCACTTTTCAGTTTTGCGAGCGCGGCATCCGTCGCGGCGGCATCGCCGAATTGCAAACGATAAATGCCCAGCTTGTCGTCGCGCCCGATCACTTTTGCGCCCAGCGATTTTGCGAGCGCGTCAATGTCCGTGCCCGGCTTGACGCGAACGAGCAGTTCGTTGGGAACGTGTTTGCGCGCGACATTTTTGGCAGCGACCAGTTGTGTGGCGTTTTGAATTTTTGTCGTGAAAACGTAAAGTTGCGACGCGGCGTTGGTTTGCGGTGCGAGCGTGAAATTCAGATCGCCCAGCAACATTCGCAACGCGTCGGCGGAAGGCAGATTTTTGAATTTAGCGGAAACACTTCGCGTCGTGCCCGGTTCGACATAAACGCGCCAACCGGTTTTGGCGGCAATTTCTTCGAGCAAGGGCATCAAAGTTTGGCCGTGCAAGTCGGCATCAACACGACTGGAAGTTTTGTGCCAGGCAAGGGAGTTCGTTTCCGACGCGCGCGCGTTCAAACAGAGCGCGAGCAGCAAACAGAATCCAAATTGGCGCATGGTGAACATCAATTACCAGACGATTTGAAAATGCGAACGGTCACAAGTTCGCGATTATTTCTGCGTCACCGTTTTCACCCACGCTTGATTATCCAGATACCAGCGAACTGTTTCGCGAAGGCCGTCTTCAAATTTATGCGCGGGCGTCCAGCCAAGCTCGCGCTGAATCTTCGCCGCGTCAATCGCATAACGGCGGTCGTGTCCGGGCCGGTCTTTCACGAATGAAATCAGTTTCCGCGAATTGCCGCCCAATTGCGGCGCAAATTCGTCAATCGTGTCGCAAATCAATTCCACAATTTTTATGTTCGCCCATTCGTTGTGGCCGCCGATGTTGTAAGTCTCGCCAATTGCGCCGCGCGTCAAAACCGTCCACAGCGCTTCGGCGTGGTCGCGGACGTAAAGCCAGTCGCGCACGTTTTTTCCATCGCCGTAGACTGGAACTGGATTTCGCGCCAGCACGCTTTGAATGACGACAGGAATCAGTTTTTCAGGAAATTGAAACGGGCCGTAGTTGTTCGAGCAATTTGTGATGAGCGTCGGCAATCCGTAAGTGTGATGATAGGCGCGCACCAGCATGTCGCTCGCAGCTTTGCTCGCCGAATATGGCGAGTTCGGCGAATAAGGCGTCGTCTCGGTAAAAAATCCAGTCGCGCCGAGCGAACCATAAACTTCATCCGTCGAAACATGATGGAACCGGCAATCGCATTTCGCCAAATGAAAAGAATCCGTCCAACGCGCGCGGCACGCTTCGAGCAAATTAAAAGTGCCGACGACATTCGTCTGGATGAAATCCGCCGGCCCGGAAATGGAACGGTCAACGTGCGACTCCGCCGCCAGATGCATGACGTGCGTTATTTTATGCTTCTCGACAATTTTCAAAGTGGCCACCTTGTCGCGCAAATCCACTTTCTCAAAAATATACTTTGGATATTTTGAAACCATTTCGAGATTTTGCAAATGACCGGCGTAAGTCAGGCAATCCAGATTGACGAGCTTGGAGATTTCCGCGCGCCCGATGACGTGATGAATCACGTTCGAGCCGATAAATCCAGCGCCGCCTGTAATCAATAAGTTCATTTTCTTTAGCCACAGATTGACACAGATAAAACACAGATAAAACTGAAGCGCATTTGAAATCTGTGAAAATCTGTGTTCATCTGTGGCTTAATTTTCCGGTTTCCAGTTTTTTAGCGAATCTTCGAGCGCTTCTTCAACTGAACGAATTTTCACGTCCGCCGCCAGCAATTTTGAAACATCCATCACGCAATTGGAGCGCGGTGTCTTGGCGGCGACCTTATAAAATTCTTCGTCGCTTTTCCAAAACTCAAATTTCCGCTTCGGTTTCAAAACTTTTTCAATCATCGCCACGACGTGCCGCGTCGTCACAAACCCCGGATTCGTCACGTTGTAAATTCCAAATGGCGCATGACGTTCCCATAAATCGAGACACGCGCGGACAAAATCGCCGCGATGTGAAATCGAATTCACGTTGTCATAAACTTTCGCGTAACGCTGCACCTTACTCAAATAATTTCGCGCATTGTCAAATTCATCAAATGGAATCCGCAGCCGCCAGATGTAACCTTGCCCGATGCCTGTAATCGCTTCTTCGCCCAACGCCTTGCTGCCGCTGTAAAAACTGCAAGGGCCGTTGCGAAAAGTAAAATTCGGCGCGTCCATTTCCGTGAAGCCGTGGATTTTCTCCGGCGATTGTTCGACAAGCGCGCGGAGTTCCGGCTTCGTCAAATCTTTTTCGATTCGCGTTTTTCCATTCTCGACAATTTTTGCGCCGGAAAAAATGCAGCCGGACGAAACATGTCCCCATGGAATTTTTGCCGCAGCGCACGCGTGAGCAATCGTTTGTGGCAACAAAGTATTTCCTGCAAGTGTGTCGGCTTTCGCCAATTCGCAGGCGTCCACGTTTGGCTTGCCCGTGTAGCCGGCGGCGTTGATGACAAATTCCGGTTTTTTATCTTTAAGAAATTCCAGCAATTTATCAAATCGCGTGTAGTCAACCTGCTTTCGCGCAAGCGGAAGAAAATCTTTTTTGCGCTCTTGCAATTCTTTTGCAAACGCCTCGCCGATGTAACCCGATGCGCCAAGAAGTAAAATCATAAACTTTGGTCCGACAAATTTTGAAACCGCAGATTACGCGGATTTTTGAAATCAACGACTGGTGATTCGCTCAAAACAAGGCGCTTCCATTCAAGCGATCTGCATCCGAAATTGACAATCAAACCAACTTTCAAGTTTGTGATTTTTAGATAATTGATCATTTGCGCTTCTTCAATCGCGCCAATTTCCCGAATCGCCTTCAAATCAACAACGACTTTTTCTTCAACTATCAAATCAGGAATATACGGATGTCGGAGAATGATGCCTTTGTAAGCGACGCGATGCGGCTTTTGGCGGACAAATTTAATCTTTCTCAATTTCAATTCATGCTCAAATGCCTCCTGATAAAGCGCTTCCAGAAAACCACAGCCCAATTCTTTGTGAACTTCCATCGCTGCGCCGAGGATTTTTCCGGTCAAATCTTTGAAAAGTAATTCCATTTTTAATCCGCGTAATCTGCGGTTTCAATTTTTCAGCCGCTTCGCCTCGACGATGACTTCAAGCTCAAGATAGTCGCGGTATTCGCACCTCGGCATTTCGCCGGTGCATTTTTCCAATTGCGCCAGCGATAAAAATCCGTGGCGAAACGCCGCTTCTTCGGGACAGCCGATTTTTATTCCCTGCCGCGTTTCAATCGTCTGCACATACGCGCTCGCGTCGTGCAGGCTGCTGCTCGTGCCGGCGTCCAGCCACGCGAAACCGCGTGCCAATCGCTGCACGCGCAATGTGCCGCGCCGCAAATATTCGACGTTCACCGCCGTGATTTCCAGCTCGCCGCGTGCCGACGGCTTCAGATTTTTCGCGATGTTCACAACTTCGTTGTCGCAAATGTAAAGTCCTGGAACGGCGTAATTGCTTTTTGGCGATTTCGGTTTTTCCTCAATGGAAACAGCCTTTCCGTCCACATCAAACTCCACGACACCGTAGCGTTCCGGGTCGTGAACGTGATAACCAAAAATCGTTTCGCCGGATTTGAATTCAGTGAACGCGTGAAGAAATGATTCGCCGCCATAAAAAATGTTGTCGCCCAAAATCAGCGTCACGTTGTCCTTGCCGATGAAACTTTCCGCGATGAGAAATGCCTGCGCAATCCCAGCGGGCTTTGGCTGCTCGCGATATTCGATGCTCACGCCGAAGCGCGAGCCGTCGCCGAGAAGTTGCTTAAATCGCGGCAAATCGTGCAGCGTGGAGATCAGGCACAACTCGCGGATGCCGCCCTCGATGAGCGTCGTGAGCGGATAATAAACCATCGGCTTGTCATAGACCGGCTGGAGCTGTTTGCTCGCGACGAGCGTGAGCGGATACAGCCGCGAACCGGCGCCGCCCGCGAGGATGATGCCTTTCATTTCCGAAAGCGTAAAAAATATTTAATCAAATGGAAAGATGAAGTTCTACACGTCAATTATCTTGTTTGATTTCCTTAAATTCTCCTCGGCAAATAGCGGCTGAAGGTTTGACCAATTGAATGCAATTTCACAATCCTTGGGATTCGTCAGGTCAAACAATTTGCCTCCCAATGGTTTTTTGTGATCCACATGCCAGACTTTGCCGTAATTTTCCCAGGTCATTCCAAATTTGAATTGCGATTCAAGGTGCTGCTTCAAATGCGTCGGTGTGCAACCAAAGTATTTCAACGAAGTCTGCGTTTTTACCATCACACCTTTGCGGACTAAATAAAAAATTCGCGAGCGATGATTTTTTGCGACCCGGTATTGAGGATTGTCGAGTTTGCGGCGGACTTCAGCAGCATAAACTTCGGGACGCTCTCGACGGGTTCGATGGTAACACCGCTTTCTGGCTTCGCGTTTGCGTTGCCAAAGTTGAGGATCAGATTGAATGCGAAGTTTTTCAGCAGCGATTCTGGCTTTTCTCTCACATTTGACCGAACAGTATTTAAGACCAGCTTTCCTTCTTTTTTCAGGAATCGCCGAAGCGTCGCAGCCACAAAATTTGCATTTGAATCCCGTTAACTTTTTTGCCAAATGAACTTTAGAATTTTTTCGATAGGATTTTATAGATGACCACGCTTTGCGGACTGGATGATTCCACCAATGTCGAGTTTCATCGAATAATTTTAGAATCGGATTTTCTCGCCGGTATTGCTGCACAATCAGACGAACCGCAACATTTTCAAGCGGAACACGCTTGATCATATTGCGTGAAAAACGAGATGGAATACGACTAATGCCCACACGATGGACTATTACCCCCACATTTCCTTTTGTGATATGAAGTATTTTAGCAATAGTCGACTCGGTAAATCCGACACGAAAAAGACAGATAACGCACTGACGTTGCGGTTTTATAGCGAACAGCTTGATTGGTTTCCTGCTGGATTTATTCTTCGCTGGGTTGCGCCGTCGCCACTCTCGCGTCTGTTCAAGCCTGCGTTGGCGTTTTTGTTCCGGAGAAAAACCGTGTAGCCGGGGACACGCATGACGGGTATTTTTTATTTTGCGACCGCGCTTCATAATAGCGTCAGTAATTCCTAGCCATGCTTCACAAGGAAATATGTAAATATGAGAAGTCCTGCTGTCAGCCCAACCAAAATCCAAGTGAGACGAAAAAGCCAACGAGTCAGCTTGATAAGCGTATCAGTCTGATGCTCTAACTTGGCCGCCGACTTCGCCTGCTCATCGGCAACAAATGCCATAAGCTCGGCAAGATCGGAAACCTGAATAGTAATATACGACGGGCCAAGCTGCCTTTTCATGCGGCTGATAATCTCGGCGATTTTAGAATCCATAAATCAAATAGCGCAAAGATGTCAACCGGTATTCGCTTGAATTTCTTCAACCTATTTCTATTTTTCCGAACTGCGAAATTATTTCAAAACATCTGATTTAACTCGCCACGGCGCCCGCAGCGGGAGCTTTCTGATTGAAAACCAGTTTGTCGCCGTCGCGCGTGACTTGAATCGGCTCGCCTTCGTGCAGGCTGCCTTTGAGGATTTCCTCGGCGAGCGGGTCTTCGAGAAATCGCTCGACCGCGCGGCGCATTGGGCGCGCGCCGAATTCGGGATCGTAGCCTTTCTCGACCAGAAATTCCTTCGCCTTCTCGTCCAGCGCGAGTTGAAGATTTTTGTGACGCAGCCGAACCAAAACTTTTTCGATTTCCAAATCGAGAATCTGGATGAGGTCCGGCTTCGTGAACGAGCGGAACACAATCACGTCGTCGAGCCGGTTCAGGAATTCCGGGCGGAACGTCTTCTTCGCCTCGTCCAAAGTCCGTCCGCGCATATTTTCGTAAGTGTTCTGGTCGCTGATCGGCGAAAAACCGAGCGTGGACTGGCGTTTGATCACGTCCGAGCCGACGTTTGAGGTCATCAAAATAATCGTGTTGCGGAAATTCACGACGCGCCCGACGTTGTCCGTCAATTTTCCTTCTTCAAGGATTTGCAGCAAAATGTTCCAGACATCCGGATGCGCTTTTTCGATTTCGTCGAACAGCACGACGGAATACGGATTGCGCCGGACTTTTTCCGTGAGCTGTCCGCCTTCTTCGTAGCCGACGTAACCGGGCGGCGAGCCGATGAGCCGCGAGACGTTGAATTTTTCCATGTATTCGCTCATGTCCAAATGAATGAGCGATTTCGCGTCGCCGAACATCTGCTCGGCCATCGTTTTTGCGAGCAACGTTTTTCCAACGCCGGTCGGGCCGAGCAAAAGAAATGTGCCAATCGGCCGTTTCGGGTCTTTCAAATCCGCACGCGAACGGCGAAGCGCCTTGCAGATCGCGGAAACAGCTTCGCGCTGGCCGACAACGACTTTTTCCATTTCGGTTTCGACCGTGAGCAATCGCGCCATTTCGTCCTGACCCATGCGTTTGAGCGGGATGCCCGTCCATTTCGCAACGACGTGTAAAATATCTTCTTCGCCGACGACCACGCGCTTTTCTTCGCGATGCGTCCGCCATTCTTTCAAAAGATTTTCGAGTTTTTCCTTCGCGTGTTTTTCCTTGTCGCGCATGGAAGCCGCGCCTTCGAAATCCTGATTCTTGATGGCACGTTCTTTTTGCGTTTTGATTTCTTCGATCTCCGCTTCCATCGTTTTGGTTTCGGGCGGACGCGTCATCGTGCCGATGCGCGCGCGCGAACCGGCTTCGTCCAAAACGTCAATCGCTTTGTCCGGCAAAAACCGGTCCGTGATGTAACGGTCGGAAAGTTTCACGGAAGCTTCGACTGCTGCGTCGGTGAATTCTGCCTTGTGATGCTCCTCGTATTTGTGGCGAAGGCCTTTCAAAATTTCAATCGCATCGTCAATCGAAGGCGCTTCGACTTTCACGGATTGGAAACGGCGTTCGAGCGCGGCGTCCTTCTCGATGTATTTGCGATATTCGTTCAACGTCGTCGCGCCGACGCATTGCATCTCGCCGCGTGAAAGCGCGGGCTTGATGATGTTGCTCGCGTCCATCGTGCCTTCCGCCGAACCCGCGCCGACAATCGTGTGCAATTCGTCAATGAACAAAATGACATTTTTCGCGCGGCGAATTTCGTCCATCACCGCTTTGATGCGCTCTTCAAATTGCCCGCGATATTTCGTGCCCGCGACCATCAGCGCAAGGTCGAGCGTGACAACGCGTTTGGTCAGCAAAATTTCCGGCACATTGCCTTTCGCGATTTCCTGCGCGAGACCTTCGACGATGGCTGTTTTTCCAACGCCCGCTTCGCCGAGCAAAACCGGATTATTCTTCGTGCGACGGCAAAGAATTTGAATCACGCGCTCGATTTCATTTTTGCGGCCGATGACCGGATCCATGTCGCCTTTGCGCGCAATTTCCGTGAGGTCGCGGCCAAATGCTTTGAGCGCGGGCGTTTTAACTTCGCCTTTTTTCTCGCCGGCGCTTCCCGCCGGTTGCTTTTCACCGGATTCGGGAATTGAAGATTCTTCCGTTGCAAAATTCGGGTCAAGCTCCTTCAAAATTTCCTGGCGCGTCTGTTCGATGTCCACGTCGAGGTCGCGTAAAACCTGCGCCGCGATGCCGTCGCCTTCGCGCAGCAAGCCGAGCAGCAAATGTTCCGTGCCGACGTAAGTGTGATTGAGCGCCTTGGCTTCCTTCGACGCGAGCGCGAGAACTTTTTTCACGCGCGGCGTGTAAGGAATGTTGCCGATCATTTTTTGGTCGGGGCCGGTGCCGGTTTTCTTTTCGACCGCCATGCGGACGGTTTCGAGGTCGAGACCCATTTTTTGCAAAACATTGACAGCGACGCCCTGCCCCAATTTGATCAGTCCCAGCAAAAGATGTTCGGTGCCGAGAAAGTTGTGGTTGAAGCGGTCGGCTTCCTTGCGCGCCAACGCGAGCACCTGCTGCGCGCGCGGCGTAAAATTGCTCATGGACTCTTCGCTCATATTCCTGTGAAATATAATGCAACGACTTTGCGAATTTGTCCAACGGAGTTTGAAAAATTTCAAAGACGTTCGCAAAAAAATTTAACGCAAAGGCGCAAAGACGCGGAGGAAGATTGTGGCGTCAAAAAAAATTCCGAAGAACGGCGGAAGTTAGCCAGCTACGAAGTGGCTGGATTCTTGCCGGATAAAATGCGTCCTGAAAGGACGCTGGAAAATGCGATGAATTCGCACGCGAGATTGACAGGACGAAATGGATGAAGCATGATGCGGACATGACGAAAGAGACATTGCTCGATATTGAAAACCGTCGGCCTTTTCAGCCTTACTCGCTCCGGTTGAACAATGGCGATGTGATTCGCGTCGAACACCCCGAACATTGTCTGGTCACGGAAGACGAACAGACAATGGTTTTGAACGAACGCGGAGGCCGGCTCAAATTCATTGCTGTTGCAAACATCACAATGGTTGAGTAAAAGCCGTTAAAATCTTTGCCCACTTTCTTCTCGACGGAAAATTTTCAACTACGAAACTGCTGCGCGCGATTTTGTCCAACGGAGTTTGAAAAATTTCAAAATACTTGCAAAAGATTTTTACGCTCGACAAAGAAATGGCATTGGGCAAAGTGATTAGTGATTTGTGTCAGCAAAATCGGCAAAACCCAAAAGAGACAATCAGTATTTGGGGCGCCTATGAAATTTTAGAAAACGATTTGAAATGTAAGATTCCTGAAAAACCAGATTTGGAATTATTGCACGAAGAGCGCAATAGCATTCAACACAAATACGCTAATCCAAGTCCAGAAGATGCTGCGTTTCATGTTGACCGAGCGATGAAATTCATTTGTAGATTTACCAAAGACGAACTCAAATTAAATATCAATGAACACATCCCATCAGAATATCTGTGAGAAGTTACGTCGTCATAATTTTTAATTCGCCGTTGATGGCGGCGGCGTTGGCTTCACGACCGGACGGCTCACGTTCTTCAATCGCTCGCGCACCATGTCGGCGCGGATCAAATCGCGTTCTTCGGCGGAAAGTTTGTCCGAAATCTGTTTCTGTAAATGCGCGGGTTGCGTCGTCAAAAACAGTTCGTCCACGAGCGCGCGATCCGCACCGGGGAACAATCCCAAATCCACGCCCACCCGCAGCAGCGAGAGCAGGTTCATCGTTTCCTTCGACGAAATGCTGTGCGCGTTCGCCAAAATTCCGTAGGCACGACCGATGTGGTTGTAGACCGTCTTCGGCTTTTTCTCCATCAAACTTTGCCGCGCATTTTCCTCGTGCTCGATGATTTGCGACAACACTTTTTCCAACCGCTCGACGATGGCCGATTCGTTTTCGCCAAGCGTCATCTGGTTCGAGACTTGAAAAACATTTCCAAGCGCTTCCGTGCCTTCGCCATAAAGTCCGCGCACGGCAAGACCAAGCTTGTTGACAGATTGAATGATGGGATTGATCTGTTCGGCAAGCACGAGTCCCGGCAAATGCAACATCGCGCTCACGCGGATGCCCGTGCCGAGATTCGTCGGGCACGCGGTCAAATAACCGAGGTCGCTGTCGAAAGCGTAGTCCAATTTCTTTTCCAATTCTGAATCCAAATGGTCAATCGCGCTCCACGCCTGGCGCAATTGCAAGCCCGGACGCAACGCCTGCATCCGCAAATGGTCTTCCTCGTTAATCATCACGGAAAAAGTTTCCTCGCGATTCAAAACCAAACCGCTGCCCGCGCTTTTCGCCGCGTGTTCGCGGCTGATAAGATGGCGCTCGACGAGGATTTGTTTATCCAGCGCACCGAGATTGTCCATCGCTTCGGAAAATGAATCTTTCATTTCCGGCAAACTTTCGACGGCTGGAAGAATCGTTTCCAAAATTTTCACGCGTTCGGGCTTTTTCGCCCAGCCCGGATACGCCGCGTCCTTCAAATTGCGCGCGAGCCGCACGCGACTCGACATCACGATGCGGTCATGCGGCCCGTGACGACGAGCCGTTTCTGCGGGAGAAATTAAAAATTCGTGCAGGTCTTTCATTTTTTATTTTTGGTAGGGTCGGCGCGCTGCGCCGACCGGACGCCGCAGCGCGGCGTCCCTACCTTGTCAAATTTTTCGGCGCGCTGGAACGCTCGCTCAATTGTTTAAGTTCATCGCGCAACTGCGCGGCTTCCTCGAAATTTTCCGACTCAATCGCTTTGTTCAATTTTTTTTGCAACGTCTTCAACTTGTCGGAATTTTCGCGCGACGCGCGCAATGCTTCCGGCGCTTTGCCGACGTGCCGCGTGCCTTTGTGCATAGTCTTGAGCAACCCGCCGAGGCCTTCCGCGAACGTTTTGTAACATTCTGGGCAGCCGAGCCGTCCGGATTTTTTGAAATCCGCCTGCGTGAATCCGCAGCGCGCGCATTTTAACTCCACGCCGCCGGCAGCCTGCTCAATTTCCTGCGACGCGCCGAGTCCGAGCATCAAATCCGCGAGCGCGAAGCCCGCCGGGTCATTGACGCCTTTGGCTTTGGCGCACTCCTCGCACAAATCCAGCTTCTGCATCTTGTCGCCCACGATTTGGGTCAGATGCACGGTCGCCGGTTTTTCTTTGCAAATGGAACACTGCATAAAATTATTTAGAACACATTAACATCTCTGCCATTTTAATTCACATTGTTTCTGCACAAATTGTATTTGTTGAAACAACAATCCACTATTTCTGTTGACTCGACTGAATCGCCACGGCGATGTCATTGACCGTTTGCAACGCTTTTCGCGCCGCCTGCGGGTCGGAAATTTTCACGCCGTAATTTTTTTCCAGCGCCACAACCAATTGCAGCGCGTCCACGGAATCCAATCCCAGACTGCCCGGCCCGAACAGCGGCTGGTCGTCGCCGATTTCTTCCGCGCTGACTTGCAGCATGAGATTTTCAACCAGCATTTTTTTTATTTCCAACTTCAAACCATCGCTCATCGGAAAAATTTTGCCGAAGCGACGCGCGAATTCCAATCTAAATCAATTCGCCTTCACAAATCTCGCACCAATTGCCTGCTGATTTATGCCGACAATTTCTACATTTGCCGCACTCAATTCATTTCTCCGGATTGCGTTGCAAGCCAAAACGCATCGCCATGCCGCCGATGCTGTGAACGCTTCGCCGAAAATCGTCTTCACTTTTTCATCGGAAAATAATTCATTTCCAGCGCACGGCGGCAATTGCGCGCGCATTTTTCGCGCGGCTTCAACCCGACTTTGCTTTTGCGTGAACGAAAATGAATCCGTGACGGCGACAAGTTTAGCAGCGCTGTCAGAAAAATTCTTTTTTAAATAAATCGCGCCTGCTCCGGCGGCGTGAACCGTTTTGCGCTGAAACAATTGAATCGCGTCCGACACAATCCAATCATTTTCCTCCGCGCCGACGACGATGCACGCGTCCACTTTTTCTTCCGCGATCCAATTCGCCGCCAGCGCAAGGCCTTGCAAAAAAGTCCCGTCATCGCCGACGAGCGTGTAATTGATCGCGTTCACACCCAGAAACGCGCCGAGATGGCTGGCAGCGGAATTGAAAACCGTTTCAGGAAAAATCAACGGACTCGCCGTCGCCGGTTCGCGCAAAACCTCCTCGTAAAAACGGCGCGAATAATTCACGCTGCCGCTCAAGGCACAGACGACGATTCCCAATCGCAAATCACCGGATTGGATTTGCGCCGCATCACCACCAATCGCTTCAAGCGCGGCGGCAACGGTGTATTGCGCGACCGCCGTCGCGCGTCTCAAACGCGGATGTGCCAAAAATGCTGGACGCGAAGTTGGTGGCGGAACATTGCGGACTTGCAGCGGTTTGTTCCATCCCGGACGCGGCAAATCCTGAACCGGCAACGGAACGTTTTCTTTCCACGCGGCGCGTAAATTTTCAACATTCCATCCTCCGGGCGAAACTGCGCCGAGACCGTGAATAAAAATCCGGCTCATGACCACCTCCGAAAAATGATTGAGGCATTTGCGCCACCAAAACCGAAAGAATTGGACAAAGCCATTTCAAATTTCTTTTCCATCGGCTCGCGCACGATTTGAAAACGGACGGCAGAATCAATTTCATTCACCGAAATCTGCGGCGGCAAAAATTGTTCACGCAATGCCATCAAACAAACCGCCGCTTCGACCGCGCCTGCCGCACCAAGCAAATGGCCGATGCTTGCTTTCGTCGAACTGACAAAAAGGTTTCGACTCGCTCCATTGGCAATCCAACGATTGATCGCCGCCGCTTCAGTCGCATCATTTTGCGGCGTGGCCGTGCCGTGCGCGTTGACGTAATTAACTTGTTCTGGAGAAATTTTTGCGCTTGCGCACGCGGCGTTCATCGCGGCAAAGGCGGCGTTGCCTTCAGGATGCGGCTGCGTCAAATGATGCGTGTCGGTCGTCGCGCCGTAGCCGATGATTTCGCCAAGAATTTCTGCGCCGCGTTTTCGCGTAGAATCAAAATTTTCCAAAGTCAAAATCGCCGCGCCTTCGCCCAGTGAAAGTCCGGCGCGCTGCGCGTCGAATGGACGGCATGGATTTGGCGAAAGCGCTTGAAGCGAATCGAATCCGGCGAACGTCAATTGGCAAAGCGCGTCGTAGCCGCCGGTCAAAACTTTTTCCGCGCGGCCGCTGCGAATCAATTCAAACGCGTGGCCGATGGCGTTCGCGCCGGACGCGCAGGCGTTGGAAATGGTTGTGACATTGCCGTCAAAACCAAATGCGTTGCATAAATCAATTCCCTGCTGCTGCACTTGATAATGCCGGATGCGTGACGGTTGATTTTTCTGCGAGGGCGGCAATTCCAGTGCTTGCCGCAGATAAGTTTCGCCCAACGACATTTCACCGCTGGTCGTGCCGAGAACAACGGGCAAGTTTTCTTCGGATTGCCAGCCGCTCTGCGCCCAGGCTTCGTGCGCGGCGAGCAAAAGCATTTTTGAAGCACGCGCAAGCCGCTTGAAATTATTTTCGGACAATTGCGTCGCTGGAAAATTTTCCGGCAAGTCTATTTCCGCCGCGATTTTTGCGCGTTGCCGTGAAACGTCGAACAAAGTCACCGGACGAAACGCCGTCTTGCCGGCGCGAAAGCCGTCTGCATTCGTCCGCCAGCCAGTTCCGAGCGCGGTGACAATTCCAGCGCCGGTGACGACGACGCGATTGGATCCGAGAGTTTTTTTTTGCGACGGAAAAAGCACTAGGCGGAAATCGTTTCAGAAAATTTTGCAACTGTCACGCCGTTCGTTTTCCTGCCGCCATAAAAATCTGCAAGGCCGTTTTTCGACGGCGCGAGATTTTCGGCGGCAATCGCATTAAGCACGCGCTCCTCGGTCATGATGAAACGGTCGCGTTTATAGATGATGTAATCGCCGCGCAATTCGTCGGGTGTCAGATTGATGGTGACGAGGTTTGCGCCCGCGCGCAGGCCGCGACGATAGCCATCCTGCGCCGCGAGATTGAACGCGCTCACGGCGGGAATGACCCAATCGGGCCGCATCAACCGCAACGCCGCGACGCTGTTAAAAGTCCAATCAGGATTCGCCGCCGGATATTTCGCAAGCGGCGTTTTTTCGCCCGGAATGAACGGGCTGACGCTGCAACCGTTCAACGGCAATGCGCGCGCCAGTTCAAAATTTTTCAGCAAGTCGCGCAATGTTTGTCCGGGCAAACCGGCTATGAAACCGGAGCTGACATCCCAATTTTTCTCCACGAGCAAGCGGATGTGCGTGATGCGTTCGTCCAAAGTTCCCGGCGCTTCGAGCAATTCATATTGCTTCGCATCGCCACACTCGAACTTGATGATGTAAATGCTCGCACCGGCGGATTGAAGTTCGTCGTAAAGTTGCGCCGACAATGTGCCGAGGCAAACACTGATGCCCAGACTTGTTTCGCGCCGCAACGTTTTGATGAGCGGCAATGCGATTTCGCGGACGGCAACCGGGTCTTCACCCGCCTGGATATTCACGTCCGTGACGCTGGCCGGACGATGATGAATAAGCATTTCAGCAAGTTGCTCGTGACGCGCGCGAAAGCGGGCAAGGTCGCGATCATCGCGGCGCATTCCACAATAATGACAATTCTCGCGGCAGTAATTTGAAATCTCCACGACCGCGCGCACGAAAACTCTTTTTCCGAAATGCGCCCGCGTCTCCGCTGCGGCGCGTTCGTGCAAAGCGACTTGCGCCGCACCGCTCAAGGCGAGTTCAGATTCAGTGGGAAAATAGGCATGACTTGACACCCGTTGATGATAGTAAGGTCGTCGCCCGCGCGCAACCAGTGGGGTGAATACCGTATATGCATCTAGTTGGCGGCCAAGCGAGACTTGAATACATTAATATCATGAATACTAAACAAATGAGTTGGAAAATGCTCGCGATTACGGCCATGACTTTCGCCGTCGCGCAGGCAGCGGTGGCCGGCGATAAGACAGCCTTTGAGTTGGCCAAAATGGGCGACCAATATGTCGGCGTGCAATCCAAGGACAAAATCGTCCAGATCCGTTCCGAAAAATCCATCGGCAACCTCACGCCGGACATTTGGTATGTCGTCTATTACGACCCCGATGCAACGCTCAAGGCTGTCGAAGTGAAATTCGGCGCAGGACAAAAATTGGATGTGTCGCATCCGTTGCGGCTGCTCGAACCCGTCACCGGCGGGGATAAAGTTCTCGACAGTGAAAAATTGAAAGTGGATTCCGACCAAGCGCAATCCATCGCCGCTTCGCAGCCGCTGGTCAAAAATCTCACGCTCAAAGCCGCACAATTGTGGCTGCAACACGGCGATTTAGGTCCACAATGGCGCGTCAAACTTTGGGCGGCTAAACTTAAAAATCCGAACGACAATGCTGACATCGGCGATGTTTATATTTCCGCAAGCGACGGCTCCGTCGTCAAAACCGATTTGCGTCCGAACAATGCTGATTGAAATTTTCGCTCTTGAATTCCGGGCAAGTAAATTGCTTTGAATTTTGGCCAAAGGATTCAAAGAAAATTTTCTTCGCCCGGCACGATGCAAGCGTAGCCTTCCGCCGCCAGCCGGGTCAGAATGGTTTCCGCCACAATTAAATTGATCGGACGCCCTTGCCGATCGCGCCGTCCTTCGTGCAATAAAATAATTGCGCCGGGTTGGATTGATTGGTGGATACGATTGGCGATGGTTTCGGGATCGTTGAACAGCCCGTCAAATCCGCGCGCCGACCAGCCGATGATCTTCGTGTCCCGGTCACACAGTAAAAAGTGCAAAAACATATTGGCCATTCCCGCCGGTGCGCGAAACCATCGGGGCTGTTCGCCGGTGGCTTCGCGCAACGCCTGGTTGCATTGATCAATTTCCCGTTTCAACCGCGTTTCGAGAAAACTCCAAAAAATCAAAACCGGATGGGTTTGCGTGTGATTGGCCAGCGTATGGCCGTCACGCAAAATCGCCCGCGCCAGTCCGGGATATTTTTGCACCTGCCGGCCGATGACAAAAAAGGTCGCCTGCGCATTGTGCTTTTTCAGCAGCGCGAGCAATTGTGGCGTGTCATCGGGATGCGGCCCGTCATCAAATGTCAGCCAGACGGCTTTTTTCCGCGTGCGAAAGCGGGTGACGACCGGACCAAACCAGCGGCAGTTGGCGCGGATGGCCGGATAAACAATCAGAAATTTTGTCGCCAGTTCCAGCGGGATAAAAAAAAGTTTATGATTCCAATTGAGCGCAAGCAAAACGGGCGTGGTCAATCCTACGGCGAAAATCAGAACCAGAACAAATCGGCGACCCGCTCCGGTCAGGGCGGCATCGGACACGGTGGCGATGCTTTTTTCGTGCGACATGATAATTAGCTAACGAGCTTTTCGACCGTTCTTTGCCCTCTGCCGCAATTTCCAAATCCGCCTCATCTGCGGCAACATCTCCAACACCAAAAGCGTATGCCGCCGGATGAGCAGCAAATTATCCCGCAAATAATGGAAATGCGAAACGCCGCCGTTGGTTGAAGGAAAATATCTGACCGGCGCTGGCAGATTGATCGGACGCACACCGGCCCAAAAAAGTCGCACCGCTAATTCAGTGTCAAAATCAAAACGTCGTGCGCCGCGAATTTTTTGCAGGATTCGCACCGACTCTTTAAGCGGATAAACGCGAAAACCAAAAAGCGAATCCTCAATCCCGCCCCAAAACGTTTCCAGATTTGCCCACCAATTTCCAACGCGCCGTCCGTGACGTCGCGACGCGGGCGAATCCGCTGCGAATTGCGGCACGCCTAAAATCATGGTGTCTGGATTTTCCTGCGATGCCTTCATAAAAAAGGAAATATGCTCTGCCGAATGTTGTCCGTCGGCGTCCAGCACCAGCGCATGAGTGAAGCCCGCTTTGAGCGCGGCAAGGAATCCATGCAACACCGCCGCGCCTTTTCCTGAATTGCGTTCCAGAAATAAAACGCACAGGCCGCTTTCGTGAGCGCACATTTCGGTCAATGCCTTCGCGCTTCCATCCGTGCTTCCGTCCATCACGACACAAACCGGTTGCCAGCAAGACAAAGCCTGCTTCACTGTTTCGACCAATTTGCTGCCGGTATTGTAACTCGGAATGATGACGATGTGGGATTGGCTTGGCGTCACAATTTTTTTGTCGGCGATGAAGTTTGCAAATCCATGCCGGAAAGTGTTTTCAGAAAATAATTTTCCACCATTTTGCCGAAATCTTTTACATTCGTTTCCGGCGTTGGCTCAAATCGTTTTCCGATCCGCAACGAATAGCACAGCGGAAACGACGGCCTTTTGAAAAACGGCCAGCCTTTGCCGAGATAATTGCTTTCAGCGGTGATAATGACAGTTTGAACCGGCGACTGCGTCAAAACCGAGACCAGCGCAAATCCCATTTTGAACGGATGCAGTTTTTTTCCCGCCGTGCGCGTGCCTTCGGGAAATATCAGGAGATTGGCTCCTTCTTTGAGACGCTCGCCACATGTCTTAACAAGCCCCAAGCCCGATTCATTATGGACATAACCGGCCAGACGCGACGTTCCCGACAAAACGATATTCCGGCTCAAACTTCCTTTCATCAGGCAAACCACACGCGGCAATCGGGAAACCACCAGCACCGCATCCAACAGGCAGGGATGATTCGCGACAATCACCAGTCCGCCCATTTCCCGCAGCCGGGACAATTCTTTCGCGTCGAGTTCTACCAAACCAAATGCCCGCAAATATCCCACAAAAAAAACGAACAGCCTATGGATGAGTTTCTGCCCGAAAATTTGCGGGCGAACTCCGCAAAATAAAAGCGCAGGCAAAACACAAGCCACGCTGACCACCGAACCGAGCGCCGCGAAAATAAAATATCCGCCGAAAAAAGCCGCTGTTTGAAATGCGCTTTTGAACCAGTTCTTATTTTGAGCCGCCACCGGTTCAAAATCCATAATTCGCAGGTTGACGGCAAGGCTGCGTTTCCAAAAAGTCATTTTCAAAATAAAACTTATGATGGATTCTGCTTGCGCACCACCTCTGCGGAAAAACATGCTGTGGCTGAAAATGTCGCCAAACTCAAATCCAACACAAACGTCAATGACCCGGCGGCAATTTTGGCTTACAAAGATTGCTGTTTTTTTGGCCGTCTCCGTATTTATCGGTTGGTTTTACGGATGGGCGCACACGCGCTTTTTTCCAGAAAATATTCGCGTCGGCTTCATCCACGGCATGGTGCATGGCGCGCTCATGCCGATGGCGTTGCCAAGCCTGGCAATGGGCAAAGACGTGAAAATTTATGATGAAAACAACACCGGCAGAAGTTACAAACTCGGTTATATCTGCGGAATCAATGCCTGTGGACTCTTTTTCTTCGGCTCGATATTTTGGAGAAGGCCAAAAAAAAAAATTCAGGCAAAGGCTATCACTCCATTTCCTGTCACAAAATCCAGTTCCGAAAAATCTCAATGACGTTCAATTCGCCGCCGTTCCAATAAGAATTCGACGGCAGGGAAAAAGTTTTTGTCGCGCGATCAAAAATCAACTGTGTGGGTTTCTCCGGCAAATTCGGATCATAAGCGGAAAATCGGATTTCTTTTTCCGTTTCCACCACATCAAACAAAATCATTCCGTGATTGATGGTCAGCGATGGAAAGTTCACCAGATGAACGATTGGCGAAAAGTTATTCTGGATCTCTCCAAGCAATTTAGTCGCCGTCCACTGTTGATGTTGGCGCGAAATGGCAAAGATCATCCGCCAATGGCTTCTCAAAACATACGAGCGCCACGCACCGCCGCATTCGGCTTTCAAAAGCTTTTCCTTTGCCGCGCTGAACTCGCGCAAGCTTGCATAGCCGGGAACGACGATTTGATATTCAGGTTCGCCAGGCGTTCGCGGATTGCGTGAAATAACCTTACGAATCAGGCCGCGATAAATTTCGTCGCCGACAATTATTTGGTTCGCATCAAATCGCGCGTGATACAAAAATTGCCGCGCCACGCGCGTCAGCACAAAGCAACGCAGCGCGTAGTCCGGCTTCGGCTCGCGTTTGCGGAAAGTTGTTTTGCCCGTCGCCGCGTCGAATTGGTATTCCCAAAGCAATTCGTTCGCAAATGCGAAGCTGTCGCGCGCGAACTCAAATCGTCGCACGCCGGTCTTGCCGGAATTTGTTTTGGCCGAAATCATCAATTCGCTTGGAAAGAAGTTACGGGTGCGCTAACAAACTGCAATGCTTTACGAACGCTGGCGGAAAATTTCGGCTGAACGGCGCAACGAAATCGCGCTGCGCTATTTCGTTTCCGGCAAACGTTGGACCTTCGGCGAACTCTTTGCCGATGGTGAAAAATTCGAGATAGAAAGTGAAATCATTTGTCCTCAAAACCATTCGCCAGAATTTATTTTTCAACTGCTCGCCGCGTGGCGCGAAAATAAAGTCACTTGCCCGCTTGAAGCCGGGCAATCAGTGCCGCAAATTTCGGGCGCGCCAAAAAATTGTGTTCATTTCAAAACCACTTCCGCCACGACTGGCAATTCGCGACTCGTCGCGTTCACGGAGGAGCAACTCGCCGCCGATGCCGAAAACATCGTCGCCACGATGGGTTTGCGCGCGGATTGGCCGAACCTCGGCGTCATTTCGCTCGCGCATTCCTACGGATTTTCCAATCTCGTTTTGCCACTGCTGCTTCACGGCATTCCGTTGATTCTCGCCCCTGCCCCGCTGCCGGAAATTGTCCGGCGCGCTTCCGAAAATGAAAATGCCGTCACAATTCCCGCCGTTCCCGCGATGTGGCGCGCGTGGCACGAAGCTAATGCGATTCCAAAAAATGCGCGCCTTGCGATTTCCGCCGGCGCGCCGCTGCCGTTGAAATTGGAACAGGAAATTTTTCAGTCGAACGGTTTGAAGATTCACAATTTTCTCGGCGCATCCGAATGCGGCGGCATTGCTTATGACGCGAGTAATTCGCCGCGCGATGATGCGACATTTGTCGGAACCCCGATGCAAAATGTCCATTTGTCGCTGAACGATGAAGGTTGTCTGCGCGTGCAAAGCAATGCCGTCGGCGAAACGTATTGGCCGGACAAATCAAGTTCTCTCGGCAGCGGAATTTTTCAATCAAGCGATTTGGCGGAATTGAGAGATGGAAAAGTTTTTTTGCACGGACGTTTGGGCGATTTGATCAACGTCGCGGGGCGAAAAGTTTCACCGGAAACGATTGAGCGCGCCTTGCTCGCAAATCCAAAAATCCGCGACTGCCTCATATTCGGCGCGCCAAGCCGGGACGCCGGACGGACGGAAATCATCGTCGCCGTCGTCGTGTCCGGCACGAAAGAAAATGAATTGAAAAAATTTCTGCTGGAAACGTTGCCCGCATGGCAAGTGCCGCGCGAATGGCATTTTGTGGATTCGCTTTCCGCCGACGCACGCGGAAAGATTTCCCGCGCCGAATGGCGGAAACGTTTTGTTAATGCGTCAGTTTGAATTAATTCCCGCTCCCCGCCCAAGCTGGTGGATGGCCGGAGTGAGGGGATTTGAACTCAATATCATTGAGGCTACTGACAATTGTAATCCTGAAATTGCAAATCTAAATTGAAGACGAGTAAAACTACTGCTGTGCCGACGCAGTTGGGGTATCTTGATTTGGCACAGGTTGAGACGTGGATGGTGGATTCTGTTGGGAATTTTCAGAACCACGAAAATTTTTCCGGCACATAAATGATGTCGTCAGGCTTGAGGAAAAAATCGTCCTTTTGGTCTCCGCTCAAAACGGTTTTCAAGTCCAAAACGTAACTTTGCGACGAACTTTTTTCATGCCGGACAATATGAATGTTCTTCAGATTTGCCCGCGCGTAATCAAATCCGCCCGCTTCCATGATCGCTTCAAGCGCGGTCATGGGCTGATTCGACAAAACTTTTCCCGGTCGCAACACGCAGCCGGTCACAAAAACGGGGAACGACGAGGATTCCACCGAAACATTGATTTCGCTGGATGAAATCTGCGGCGCATAAAGTTTGATCAAATTCTGCTGCAATTGCGCGGGCGTGAGGCCGGAGGCTTGCACATCGCCAACCAGCGGCAGGGAAACTTTTCCATCCAGGCGGATTTGCTGCGTTGCATCAAGGTTCTGTGAAGCGGGAAAAGAAATTTTCACAATATCGCCTTCATGCAGGATAATCATCTGGGAATTTGGCGAATCCGTGGTGGGATACTGAAAGGAGAAATTGTCGGATGGCGCCGGAGTGGAAACTGTCCGCTTTGGCGACGCATACGGCGGCGTCTGCCCCGAAGCCGGTTGCTGTGACGCGTCGTAAAATTTCGATGTTTCGCACCCCGCAAGCATAAAAGCTCCCGCCAGCAGCAAGGAAAACTTCAACACGCGACGGTGAACCTGCGCCTCTTCTCCAAACGAATTTTTATTCATAACTCCTTTTTCCATTTTTACCTTAATCCGTAAAATCAATTAGTCAAAAAAATTTTATGTAAAAAAAGACAATCTTTTCTGGCAAAAATCCGCCGGTGAATTAGTTTTATTCTCCAAATGCCTGACAAAATTCCTTACCTCGATTTGGCGGCGCAAATCCGCGGCATCCGCAGGGAAATTGACGCCGCGCTCGCGCGCACGCTGGACAATTGCTCGTTTTGCCTCGGCCCGGACGTGGCGCAGTTTGAAAAAGATTTCGCCAAATTTTGCGGCGCGGAACACTGCGTCGCTTTCAACAGCGGCACGTCCGCGTTGCATATTGCGCTGAAATTGCTCAACGTCGGCGAAGGCGACGAAGTCATCACCACGCCGTTCACATTCATCGCCACGAGTTGGGCGATTTCCTACGTCGGCGCAAAACCGGTTTATGTGGACATTGACGACGCGACGTTCAACTTGAACCCCGCGCTGATTGAAAAGGCGATCACGCCGCGAACGAAGGCGATTTTGCCGGTTCATCTTTACGGCCAGCCGTTCGACGTGGGTTCGATTTTGGAAATTTGCCGCAAACACAAATTGCCGCTCATCGAGGACGCCTGCCAGTCGCACGGCGCAAAATACAAAAGTAAAATCGTCGGGACGTTCGGCGAAATTTCCTGCTTCAGTTTTTATCCCGGCAAAAACCTCGGCGCGTGCGGCGAAGGCGGCGCGCTGGTCACGAACAATTCTGAATTTGCCGCCCGCGCCCGCGCGTTGCGCGAACACGGCTCAACCACCCGTTATTTTCACGACGAAGTCGGTTTCAATTACCGCATGGAAGGATTTCAAGGCGCGGTGCTCGGCGTGAAATTGAAGCACCTTGAAAAATGGACGGGCGAACGCCGCCGCGTGGCGAAGCGTTATGCGGAATTGCTTGCCGGCACGCCGTTGCAATTGCCGCGCGAGGCCGTGTTCGCTGAAAGCGCGTGGCATCTTTACGTCGTCCGCCATCCGCGCCGCGACGAGTTGAAAAAATTCCTTGAAGAAAATGGCGTCGGCTGCGCCGTGCATTATCCGATTCCGTTGCATCTGCAAAAAGCTTACGCGACGCTCGGCCATCAACCGGGCGATTTTCACGTCGTGGAAAAAGCCGCGCGGGAATGTTTGAGCCTGCCGATTTACCCGGAATTGACGGACGCGCAAATCAGGCGCGTCGTGGAAGTTGTAAAGAAATTCTTCAAGTGACATAACCCGCAATTCGCCAAACACTTTTTCCCGCGCGGGATTTCCGGCGCGGGATTTTTATTTTTGTAAAAAAGAAATTGTGATTTTTTGAAAATAAGACTTGCAAAGTTGGCAGGCTGATATAAGATACGTTCGCAGGCAAAGTTAGCTGATGAGTTCAGGATAGTGGTTGGTAACAATGCGCCTTTGGCGACAAGATACCCATGGTTTTGGGCAGTTCTCTTCGACAGTTTTCTAAGCAAGCACCGACGCCGTCTTTTGCAATTGTTGTATGCACGAGATTTAACGGCGGCGAAAAAATAACAGGCTGAAACGGTTTCGACCGTTTCAATTCAAATTCAAAATAGAAAACCGGAATTCAGGCAATTCCGAAACAGAACCATTGTAGTTATGCGAGTAATTTTATCCCTTCTCATCGTTGCCGGTTCGCTTTTTTTTGCGGCTGGAACACAGGCAGTCACATCATCCAGCGTCACGCTGGCCTGGGATCCGAGCCCGAGCCAAAACGTCGCCGGCTATAAAATTTATTACGGCACGTCCAGCGGCAGTTACATCACCGCTGTTCCGGTCGCGAACTTGACGAACGTGACCATTCGCGGACTGAACGGCGGCACGACGTATTATTTTGCGGCGACTTCTTACGACAGCACCGGCGCGGAGAGCGATTTTTCGCCGGAAATTTCCGACAATGTCGGCGCCACCGTCATCACCGGCCAGCCGTCCAGCCAATCTTCCGCCGTTGGCCAGAACGCGACGTTTTCCGTCTCGGCGAGCGGCTCAAACTTGAGTTATCAGTGG
>DASQOZ010000052.1:0-3090 GCA_035644195.1 Candidatus Methylomirabilota bacterium
TGCTGTTGCTCTTCCTGCTGCACCATGTGTTCGCCGTCAGGACTTTCAAACGGCTGGTAAATGTAGGCGTTAAACAGCGCCGCGCCGATGTCGTTCAACTTGATCTGCGTCTCGTCGAGATATTGATGCAGGCCGATTTCAAAAATTTCGTCCACGCCGCTGAATTGCAGTTCGGCGAGAAATCGTCCGGTCAATTTTTCCGCGTCGTTGCAAAAATGTCCCTCGGCCACGCCGGAAACGCGGCGGACGGCGCGATTCAATTCGCTCACGCAAAAACGCACCGAGCGCGGAAAGTTGTCGCTCAACAATAAAAATTCCGCGACGAGTCGCGGATGCACGTCCGCGCCGTAAATGGTTTTGTAGGCGTCCCACGCGCTGCACGAGCGCAGCACGGCCGTCCACTCGAGCGCGTTGTCAGGACTGACAATTGTTGGCACGCCGCGTTCGGGCAATGTTTGATAACGCACGTCCAAAATGCGCGTGGTTTTGTCGGCACGCTCCAAAAATTGTCCGGCTTGAACGAACCACCAGCCTTCGTCGTGGACGAGCGTGGCGTTGATGATGCCGTTGAGATGAAGCGAACTGGATTTGATCTCCTGAAAAAATTCGCTCGGACTTCGCCGCCAGATTTGCCGCGCTTGCGGCGAGCGCACGAACAAATACAAACGATTCAATTCTTCCCAAAGTTCAAGCGTCAATTGATCGCGCACCATGCGGGCATTTTCGCGCGCGGCGCAAATCGTCTGAACGATGGAATTGGAATTCTCCGGCTGGAAGACAAGAAATTCCGTGACGGCTTTGCCGGTCGCATGCGGATGCAATTTGAAAAATTCCTTTTCATCGCCGGTCGCCTGAACAATCGGCAGCCAGTATTCGACGAGCCGTTTTTCGTCGAGGTCGCGGATGTCGAGGAGCAGTTGCAGGTTCACGTCCACGATGCGCGCGATATTTTCAGCGCGCTCGATATAGCGCGCCATCCAGTAGAGCGAATTGGCAACACGCGAAAGCATTCAATATAAAACCCAGGTGTCCTTGCTGCCGCCGCCTTGCGATGAATTCACGACCAGCGAACCTTTGCGCAACGCCACGCGCGTGAGGCCGCCGGGAATGATTGAAATTTTTTCGCCCGACAGAATGAACGGGCGCAAATCCACATGGCGTCCTTCAAACTTGCCATCGCAATACGTCGGATGTTGCGACAGATAAACCATCGGCTGCGCGATGTAATTGCGCGGCTCGGCGATGATGAGCTTGCGGAATTTTTCGATTTCATCCTTCGACGCTTTCGGCCCCATCAACATTCCGTAGCCGCCGGATTCATTCGCGGCTTTCACGACCAATTCGGGCAGATGTTCGAGAATATATTTTTTATCCGAATCTTCATTGGCGAGATACGTCGGCACGTTCGGCAAGATCGGCTCTTGATCCAGATAATATTTGATCATGCGCGGCACGAAGTAATACATCACCTTGTCGTCGGCGATGCCAGTGCCGATGGAATTGGCGAGCGAAACATTTCCCGCGCGATACGCGTGAATCAATCCCGGCACGCCGAGCATCGAATCTTTTCGAAAAACCGTCGGGTCAATGAAATCATCATCAATTCGGCGATAGATCACATGCACGGGCTGAAGTCCTTTCGTCGTGCGCATGAACACGCGCTGGTCGCGCACAAACAAATCACGGCCTTCGACGATTTCGATCCCCATGTGCCGCGCAAGATAGGTGTGCTCAAAATACGCGCTGTTGTAAGCGCCGGGCGTGAGCAGCACCACGGTCGGGTCAGCTACGCCGGAGGGCGCAATGTGTTTCAGGCATTTCAAAAGTTCCTGCGGATAATTTTCGACCGGACGAACGCCGACGCCCTCGAACATTCCCGGAAACGCGCGCTTCATCGCGCGGCGATTTTCCAAAACATAACTGACGCCGCTCGGACAGCGGCCATTGTCTTCGAGCACCAAATAATTTCCGTCCTTGTCGCGGATTAAATCCGTGCCGCAAACGTGGATGTAAATTCCCTTCGGCACTTCAAAGTTGACGAACTCGCGCCTGAAATGCTTGCCGGACAAAACGTAAAATTCAGGGATGATTTTGTCCTTCAAAATTTTTTGCTCGTGATAAATGTCGTGCAGGAAAAGATTCAGCGCCGTGATGCGCTGGGCAAGCCCGCGCTCCAGATGTTCCCATTCCTGCGATGGAATGATTCGCGGCAGCAAATCGAACGGGAAAATTTTTTCCGCACCCTGCGCGTCGCCATAAACATTGAAAGTCACGCCCTGCCGCAAAAACGCCTTGTCCACAGCTTGACGTCTGGCATTGAATTCCGACGGCTTGATGCTCGCGAACAACTTGTGAAATTTCCGATAATGCGCGCGCACGCTGCTCTTGCCGTCCAGCATTTCATCGAACCCGCCGTTGATTTTATATTTTTTCAGCATGACGCAGTTGTTTTTTGAACGCGATGCGCGTTTTCAAACAGTCCGATTCGCAAAACTATTTTGCTTTCAGTTCAAATTCCGTGCGAAATTCACAAAGCTTTCGCGCGGCAAATGGCTGAAACGCCTTGATTTTTCAAATGTCAATTTATGGTTAAGCAAAAGCCTTGCCGATTTGTTGGATAAATTTTTTGCCGAAACGTGGAATTCAATTGCAACCGAAATGGAAATTCAAAAAAATGCGGGCTTTGAATCTGGAAATGAGCAGCTTTACGAAATTGCAAGCTGGCAGTTCGGCCGTCTTTCCAGTTGATTTGGATTCTGATGATGGCGATGAAAGTTAAGGTTTTCACCAATCCGTCTCGCGGTAGTCCTTCAGAAATTTCCCCCAGATGTGTTCGCCGGTATTCACGCCCGCGATGATCGGGTCAACGATGCGCGCCGCGCCGTCCACGATGTCCAGCGGCGGATGGAAGCGATGCTCCGCCACCTTGCGCGCGGCGATCTGCGCCGGGTCTTCGTCCGTCACCCAGCCGGTGTCCACGGCGTTCATATGGATGCCGTCCGCGTGATAATCGGCCGCCGCCGTGCGCGTCATCATGTTGAGCGCGGCCTTGGCCATGTTCGTGTGCGGATGCCGCGTGGTCTTGAACTT
>DASQOZ010000053.1:0-7340 GCA_035644195.1 Candidatus Methylomirabilota bacterium
CGCTATTTTTATTTGCGGCGCTCTGCCGAGGCGCCACTACGATTAAACTGAACGCAGTCTTCGTATTTCACACCGCTGCCGCCAAAAATGTCCAGCGCCGATCCGATTGTCAGATCAACTTTTCCTTTGCCGAATCGCGAGACCTCTTCCAAATCAGAAATGGAATTTGCGCCGCCCGCGTAAGTCGTCGGAATCGGCGTCCATTGACCAAGTTTTTCAACCAATTCGCGGTCAATGCCTCGGCATAAACCTTCCACGTCAACAGCGTGAACCAGAAATTCCGCGCAGTAATCGGAAAATTTTTGAAGTGTTTCTTCGTTCACCAAAAGTTCAGTGAATTTTTGCCATCGGTCGGTGACGACAAAATAATTTTCTCCGCGTTTGCGGCAGCTTAAATCCAAAACTAATTTATTTTTGCCAATGGCTTTGACCAATTGTCCGAGTCGTTCCCAATCCACGCGTCCTTCGCGAAAAACCCAGCTTGTGACGACGACGTGCGATGCTCCGGCATCGAGCCAGCCGCGCGCATTTGTGGAATTGATTCCGCCGCCGATTTGCAATCCGCCGGGAAATGCGGCGAGCGCCGAGCGCGCTTCGGTTTCATTTCCCGCTCCGAGCATGATGACGTGGCCGCCGCGCAAATTGTCGCGCTTGTAAAGTTCCGCGAACCAACGCGCTGGTTTTTCAGAAATAAAATTCGTCCGCAAATTTTCGGACGCGCCAAGCGTGCCGCCGACGATTTGCTTTACTTTGCCTTGATGCAGGTCAATGCACGGACGAAACATACGCTCAAGTTAAAGTGGAAAATGGAAAGCGGAAAGCGGAAAGTCCTTGCGGACGGCCACCATCGCGGCACAAATGCCGATAAAAATTTGACGGCGCGCGCGCAACGGAGAATCTTGTGCGGAGTTTAACGACGATGCAGTTTTCAAGAAATCGCCAGTGGATTTGGATTCTTGCCGTGATCGGCGGTTTCATCCTTTCCGCAAGCGCAAAACCTTACGGACTTGATTCGCGGCCAAATGTCGGCGCGTTTCTCAATGGCGCGATTCCGGAAACCGCTCCGGCCATTTCAGGAAATTGGTCAGCAGTCGTCGCCTTTCCCAATTTGCTTTTCACAAATGCTGTCGGACTGACATTTGTTCCGACTTCAAATCAACTTTGCGTTTGGGAACGCGAAGGCCGCGTTTGGACATTTGAAAATTCTCCGAACATCGCGCAAAAAAAACTCATTCTCGACATCCACGATCAGTGCCAAGGCTGGGACGATTCCGGCTTGCTCGGCGTCGCCTTTCATCCTGGCTTTGCGACAAATCGTTTCGTTTTTGTTTATTACACAGCCGTCAAATCCGGCTCCGTCGTCGGCGATCCTAACACGCGGCCAAATCCAGTTTTGCCGAACACTTATCATGACCGGCTTTCGCGCTTCACGCTCGATGAAAATGGAATTACGATTCCCAATTCTGAAACCATTTTGATTGACCAGACCAACCAGACCGTCTGGCACGACGGCGGCGGAATGTTTTTTCATCCGCAAAATGGATTTCTTTACCTGACCATCGGTGATAATTCCGTCGGCGACAACGACCAGATCATCAACAAAAGCCTGTTCTCCGGCGTTTTCCGCATTGACGTGGATTGTCGTGGCGGAAATATCAGCCATCCGATTTCGCGCCAGCCGCTCAACGGCGTCACGACAAATTACTTTATTCCGAACGACAATCCATTTGTCGGCCAAACAAATGTGCTCGAAGAATTTTTTTGTCTCGGACTGCGCAGTCCTCATCGCATGACAATTGATCCGCCGACGGGACGGATTTTCATCGGCGACGTCGGCGAAAGTTCGCGCGAAGAAATTGACGTGATCGAAACGAACGAATCCGGCCTGAATTTTCAATGGAACAAAATCGAAGGCAACCAAGGCCATTTGAAGCCGCCGTTCATCGGCATTGATCGTCCGCCGATTCTCGATTATTCGCACAGCGATGGCCGCGCGGTCATTGGCGGCTACATTTATCGCGGCAAAAAATTCACGGACGATCTCGTCGGCAAATATATTTTCGGCGACAACGTCATGCGCACGATTTGGGCGATGGACGAAACGACCACGCCCGTGAAAAAAACAGTTCTTTGCGTCATGCCCAAAGGCGAAGGGCCAAATTCCGGCACGGATTACACCGGCCTTTCGTCGTTCGGCACGGACGCGGACGGCGAAATCTATTTCTGCCAGATGAGCAGCATCGGCGGGCGCATTTTCACGCTCGCGCGCGGCGGGCCACCGCCACCAACTCATCCGATTCCAAAACTGCTTTCGCAAACAGGTGCGTTCGCTGATTTGAAAGACCTGATGCCGCAAGATTTTTTGATTCCGTATTCCGTCAATTCACCGCTGTGGTCGGACGGCGCGATCAAATCGCGCTGGATCGCGCTGCCGCAAAATTCAAAAATCCATTTCTGGCCGAATGGCGAATGGCAATTTCCCGCCGGAACCGTTTTCATGAAAAATTTTTCACTGCCAATTGACGACACGAATCCAAACAATTTGCGCCGTCTTGAAACGCGCCTGCTCGTGCGCGACGCTGACGGCACGGTCTACGGCGCGAGTTACAAATGGCGTGCCGACAATTCCGACGCCGATTTGGTCAACGTTGGAATCACCGAGCCGGTTGAAATCAAGACCGCGACCGGCACGCGGATTCAAAACTGGTTTTTCCCCGGACGACAGGATTGCCTGACCTGCCACACACCGCAATCCGGCGGCGTTCTCGGCGTCAAGACGCGCCAGCTCAACGGCGATTTCAAATATCCGAATGGCGTCACCGACAACCAACTTCGCGCGTGGAGCCACGCCGGACTTTTTGACGTGACGCTCACCGACCGCGAAATTTCGAGATTTGAAAAACTGGTTTCCGTCACTGACACGCGCGCCTCGCTCGAATTGCGCGCGCGTTCGTATTTGGATGCGAACTGCGCGCAATGCCATCGTCCCGGCGTCGTGGAGGCGTTTTTCGACGCGCGGTTCGACACGCCGCTGAAAAATCAAAATCTCATCAACGGCCCGGTGGCGAATCAATTTGGTTTGCCCGGAGCAAAAGTCATCGTGCCCGGCGACACGAACAGGGCGATTTTGTTCCGGCGCATGAGCCTCACGGGAAATTTGCAGATGCCGCCGCTCGCCAAAAATGTCGTTGACGAAAAAGCCGCCGCAGTTTTGGCTGAATGGATTCAATCCTTGCGCGCGAAACCGGCTTCGCTTCCAAAAAATTGGTCGCACGCCGACATCGGCAGCGTCGGCTTGAAAGGCGAGGCAAATTATTTGAACGGCCAGTTCAACCTGCTCGCATCCGGGGCGGACATTTGGGAAAACGCCGACGCGTTTCATTTTGCCTGCACGCCGCTCGATGGCGACGGCCAGATTGTCGCGCGCATCACGTCGCTGCAAATCACCGATCCGTGGGCGAAAGCCGGCGTGATGTTCCGCGAAACGCTTTCGCCCGGCTCGCGCTATGCGCTCATGGCCGTCACCGCGCAAGGCAGTTCGGTTTATCAATCGCGCACGGTCGAGAATAATTTGAGCAGCAGCAGCGATGGCTTGGCGACGAAAATGCCGCAATGGTTGAAACTCGTCCGCGCCGGGAATATTTTTACCGGCTACGTTTCCGCCAACGGCGAAAACTGGCAGCGCGTGAGCAGCGTGACGAATTCCATGCCACAGAAAATTTACATCGGCCTCGCAGTCACAGCACATAACAATTCGGCGCTGAACTCCACGCTGTTTGATAATGTGGCTGTTTCAAAGAGCCAATGACTTGATTCAAGTTGTGCTCAACTTGATTGAGTCTGCGTCAAACTTGACTGCTATTGCATGAAATTCGACTAAAGGTATGCAGAACCCGGCTGAAGTTGCATGGAACTTGATTGAGGGCGTGCAGAACTTCACTGTGGTTGCACAAACCATGACCGAAGTTGTGCGAAACTTGATTGAGGGCGCGTGCGCCTTGACCAAAGTATTGCGATACTTCAATGAAGTTGCAAGAAACTGCGGTCAAGTATCATGATACCGAAGCGATCCTGCACGTTCCCAAAGGCTTATTTTCAGGAATTTTACGCCTAAATCATCAAAAGTGGGTAGGGCTGCGGTGCTCCGCAGCACAAATTCAGGGCGCGCAGCAGCACCGCCCTACCAAATCAGTTCGAGCCGACGCAAGTCGGCTCATTTTATTTCTGTCAATTGCACGCTTGCTGTTGAACTGAACTTTCACCGATTATCTGCGAGTCAAATTATGGCTCAAGAATCTCGACAACGTTTGAATCGAGGCGATATCGACAAGAAAGTTGAAGAAGTTCTTCTTCATTTTGATTCACAAGCTTTCGCGAGACAAGGGTCACCAATTTACACAGTGGTTACCGGCTTGAAACATTGAGAGCTTACTTCTCAGAAGCTGATGCTCCTGCCTCGACAAATCGCGGCGATTTTCTAAATTGATTGCGATGTCGCTTTCAAACCAGCCGTTGGTCATCGCGGGAAGAATTTTCCGGTCGCGCCTGATTTTGGGCACGGGAAAATTTTCCTCGCCCGAAGCCATGCGCGACGCGCTGGACGCCAGCGGCGCGGAAATGGTCACTGTCGCGCTGCGACGCGCGGATTTGTCCGGCAAAGGCGATCCGTTCGCGAATATTCTGGAATTCATTGACCCGAAAAAATTTCTCCTGCTGCCCAACACGAGCGGCGCGATGAACGCCGAGGAAGCCGTCCGCCTCGCGCGCCTCGCCGTCGCCGCCGGATTGCCGAAATGGGTGAAGCTCGAAATCCATCCCGACCCGCGATTTCTTTTGCCCGACCCGATTGAAACGTTTCGCGCGGCGGAAATTTTGGTGAAGGAAGGTTTCACGGTGCTGCCATATATTAACGCTGATCCGGTTCTGGCGAAACGGTTGCAGGACGTCGGCGTCGCGACGGTGATGCCGCTCGGTTCGCCGATTGGTTCAAATCGCGGAATTCAGACGCGCGACCAAATCCGCATCATCATTGAACAAGCCACCGTGCCCGTTGTCGTAGATGCGGGTCTCGGCGCGCCAAGTCACGCCGCCGAAGCGATGGAAATGGGCGCGGACGCGGCGCTCGTGAACACGGCGATTGCCGTGGCAAATGACCCGAACAAAATGGCGGTGGCATTCAAGTTGGCCGTCGAAGCCGGACGCGCCGCATTTGAATCTGGTCTTGCGTCGCAAAATGAAATCGCCAGTGCGACGAGTCCGTTGACAGCCTTTCTGAATTAAACTATGAGCGCAAAGAATTTATCCGCTTCACGAGCAAAACAAATTTTGTCCGCCGCGACAAAAACCCGCGTGCTCGTCCTTGGCGACGTGATGCTCGACCAATTTATTTGGGGCGGCGTCTCGCGCATTTCGCCGGAAGCGCCCGTGCCGGTCGTGGATTTCGAGCGCGAGAGTTTCATGCCCGGCGGCGCGGCCAATGTCGCGCGCAATTTGACGGCGTTGAATGTGCCGACGGAACTTTTCGGCGCGATTGGAAATGATCCGGCGGCGGCGCAATTGAAAAAACTTTTGGCCGAACAAAAAATCGGTTGCGCCGGATTGGTGGCAAATTCCTCGCGGCACACAAGCGTCAAGACGCGCGTCGTCGCGCACAAACAGCAGGTCGTGCGCATTGACCGCGAAACGCGCGATGGTCTGGACGGAAAATTGGCGGCGAAATTGATCGCGCAAATCAAATTGAAACTTTCGAAAACCGCCGCGGTGATTGTCGGCGATTACGGCAAAGGCGTTGTCACACAGTCGTTGCTGAACGAAATCAAAACCCTTTGTCATGAGCGCGGCGTCTGGTTGAGCTTTGATCCCAAGCCGGTGCATCATTTGAATTTGAGCAATCTTTCGCTCATCACGCCGAATCGCAAGGAAGCATTTGAACTCGCGAATTTGCCCGACGAAACTAAAAATGCAAATCCACTTGCGGACAAAAACCTCATGCTCGTTGCGGAACGGTTACTGAACGAACTGCGTCCGGCGGTTTTGCTTATCACGCTTGGTGAATTGGGAATGTTGCTTTGCCAGCGCGGGCAAAAACCGTTTCACATTCCGACGGTCGCGCAGGAAGTCTTCGACGTTTCCGGCGCGGGCGACACGGTGATTGCGACGTTCACTTTGGCGATTGCGGCGGGCGCGTCACCGATTGAAGCGGCGATTTTGTCCAATCATGCCGCCGGAATTGTCGTCGGCAAAATCGGCACGGCGACGACTTCACCGGAAGAATTGTTGAAAAGTTTTATTTGAACCGCTAATCGGCGCTAATCTTCGCTGATAAAAAAGATTAGCGTCAATTAGCGAAAATTAGCGGTCTAGAAATGAATTTCAAAATTACAGTCGAAACAATCCGCGCCATGAAAGCGCGCGGCGAAAAGATTGCCGCGCTCACGGCTTACGATTTTCCGATGACGAAGCTGCTCGACGAAGCGGGCGTTCCGCTGATTCTCGTCGGTGATTCTCTCGGCATGGTCGTGCTCGGTTATCCTGACACGACGCACGTGACGATGGCGGAAATGGAGCATCACGTTCGCGCCGCCGCGCGCGCGAAACCGAATGCGCTGCTCGGCGCGGATTTGCCGTTCAAAAGCTACGACACGGTTGAAAGCGCTGTTTCCAATTCAAAAAAACTTGTCGCCGCCGGCGCGGAATTTGTGAAGGCGGAAGGTGGACGGGAAATTTTATCGCAGGTAAAAGCAATTTTTGCGGCAGGAATTCCATTTTGCGGCCATTTGGGAATGTTACCACAGCACGTTCTCGAAGAAGGCGGTTATCACATCAAAGGCAAACTGGAAGCCGAGCATCAACGGTTGCTGGAAGACGCAAAACTTCTGGCGGATGCAGGCGCATTTGCGATTGTTCTTGAACTGGTAACGCCGCCGGTTGCAAAAGAAATTTCGCAAAGCATTTCGATTCCTACCATCGGCATCGGCAGCGGCGATGATTGTGACGGGCAAATTTTGGTGACGCCGGATTTGATTGGAACATTTCCGTGGTTCACGCCGAGATTTGTAAAACCGCTGGCGAACTGCGCGGCGGAAATCAAATCGGCAGTCGCTGCTTGGAGAAGTTCAGTTCAATCAAAATGATTTTCTGCCGCGCAAAATCTTTTGTGAAACGACGGTGTTGAAATTACAGATGAGATTTTTTGTCGCCATTTTACTGCTCGCATTGGCCGTCGGTGGTTGCGCGACGCAATCGAATGCCGACGCCAAGGTGCGGGTTGCATTTCTCGCCGGGCAAAATGCGGTCCTACGGCAGCAGCAACAGGAACAAAATCCGAGCGTCACGATTGT
>DASQOZ010000054.1:0-4044 GCA_035644195.1 Candidatus Methylomirabilota bacterium
ACTTCTTCGCCGCAGCGCAAACCGGGACGTTCCGCGCCGAAACAAGTGCCCACAGGCGCGCCTTCCGTCGTGAAAACGGTCATGCTGAAACGGATTTGGGGCACATCCTCATGCGCGCGGACTTTTGCGACAAAATGAAAATTTTCCTCCGGCGAAAAAACCGGCGTCGCGCGGTCGAACCGGAATGAAACAAACCGGACTTGCTCTGTTCCGCGATGCTTTCGCGGCAATTTTTCGACGGAAAAGAAAACTTGAGAATCCGTTCTGGCGATCCCGGCGTGGCACTCCACCGCTTCTTCCGTCGGGCCGTTGAAACGCACGCGGCCTTTGTCCAGGACGATTCCGCGCGTTGTCAATTGCAGCACCGCCGGCATGTTGTGGCTGACAAACAAAACGGTGCGCCCCTGATTTTTTGAAACTTCCTGCATTTTGCCGAGGCATTTTTTTTGGAACGCCGCGTCGCCAACGGCAAGCACTTCGTCCACGATCAAAATTTCCGGCTCCAAATGCGCCGCCACGGCGAATGCCAGCCGCATATACATCCCGCTGGAATAGCGTTTGACCGGCGTGTCCAGGAATTTTTCAATTTCAGAAAAGGCGACGATTTCGTCGAACTTGCGTTTGATTTCGACCTTGCTCATGCCGAGAATCGCGCCGTTGAGAAAAATGTTTTCCCGCCCGGTCAATTCGGGATGAAAGCCGGTGCCGACTTCGAGCAGGCTGGCGACGCGGCCATTGAGAGAAATTTTTCCCGAAGTCGGCTCGGTGATGCGGCTCAAAATTTTGAGCAACGTGGACTTGCCCGCGCCGTTGCGGCCGATGATGCCGACGACTTCGCCTGTTTTTATTTCAAATGAAATGTCCTTGAGCGCCCAAAACTCCTCTTTTTCGGCCTTGCGATTTTTCCAGAACGCAAAAGGGTTCCGCAGGGCGTCCTCAATGACGTGGCGCAAGGCGTCGGCCTTGTTGCGTTGATGGCCAATGACGAAACGCTTTGAAAGATTTTCGGCGCGAATGATGGCGTTGCTCATAATTCAAATCATGTCGGCGAATGTCCGCTCCGTTTTTCGGAAATACCAAAGGCCGCTGAAAATCAGCAGCGCGGTGACGAGGGCCGACAGCGCAAGCGCCGGCCAGTATATCAAATTTTCGCCGCCCAAAATGCACCAGCGAAATCCGTCAATGATTCCGACGGTCGGATTGAGTGAATAAAGCAACCGCCACTTTTCGCTGACGTGGCTTGTCATGGTCAGCACCGGCGCGGCATACAATCCAAATTGCACGACAAACGGCACGATGAAGCGGAAGTCGCGATACTCGACCATGAGCGCCGCAATCCACAAACCCGCGCCAAATGAAACGGCAAAAACCAGCAGGACGAAGAGCGGGACAAAAACAATTTGCGGCGGCGGCGCAAAGCGGCAGTAAAACATCAGCGCAATGAGAAAAATGGCTGCGATTAAAAAATCCACAAAACTGACAATGACGCTGCTGGCCGGAATGACGAGACGCGGAAAATAAATTTTCGAGACAAGATTCGCGTTGTTGACGAGGCTGTTGCCGCTTTCGGACATGGCGGTTGAAAAGAATTGCCACGGAAGCATCGCGCAAAAAACGAACAGCGGAGCGGGCACGCCGCCCGCCGGCAATTTGCCGACTTTCATCACCATCGTCAGGACGAGCATCGTGAGAAACGGCCGGATCAATGACCATGCGATGCCGACGACCGTCTGCTTGTAGCGGATCAAAAAATCGCGCCACGCGAGAAAATAAAACAATTCGCGGAATTTCCAAAGGTCGCGCCAGTATTGACGTTCGGTGCGACCGGCCTCGATGATTAAAGTTTGCGCCATAATTATATCCTCATATCCGCGCCGTTTTTTCAAATTGAAGCAGGGCCTTGTCCCATGAGCGCGCCAGGGCCATTTTGAAATTCGGCAGCGATTGCTGTGCGCGCGCGGCCGCGCTCCGGCCTAAAAATTTTTCGAGCCACGCGTATTTCCGTCGCAATCGCGGAATTTCCAGGCTGCCGCCGAGCGTTTCGGCCAGTTGTTTCGCCTCTCCGACAATGTCTGGCCGCCACGGATGAAAATATTCCAGCCAATTTTGCAAATACGCCACGCACGCGGCGCGCGCGCGACCGCTGTCTTCGCGCGACCGCAGGTAACGAACGTGCAATTGCATCGAGAGCCAGAGCGATTCCAATTTTTTGGCCGACTGATCCACGTTGCTCAGGCTGCCGGAGCCGGACGCGCGATAAAAAGTTTTTGCGCCGGAGACGAAATGAATTTTTTCGCTTGCCAGAATCATGCGGCAAAAATATTCACCATCGTCGTCCAGCGACAGCCGTTCGTCCCATGGTCCGGCGGCTTCCGTCAAATCACGGCTGGCCAGCCACGTCATCGGCGGCATGAAAAGATTTTCGGCGAGCTTCCGCAGCAGCCATTCGGCTGGCGGCAAATCAGCCCAAAGCGGCGTCGGCGAAAATCGCGCGCGGCTGGCGCAATAAATGAACCGTCCCCATTCCGATGAAAAAAGGGCGCGTGGATTTGAAATTTGTTCCGCCAATTCCATTTGCCGCGAAATTTTATCGGGCGCGAGCAAATCATCGGCGTCAAGCCATTGAATGAAATCGCCGTGGCAAAGCGAGAACGCCTTGTTGCGCGCCGCCGCCGCGCCTTGATGCGATTGAAACGCCGCCAAAACCCCTTGTGTTGAAAATTCATCCGCGATGGCGGACGTTCGGTCGGTTGAGCCGTCATCCACGACGATGATTTCCTTTTCCGGCCAGGTTTGTCGCAGCGCGGATTGGATTGCGTCGGCGATCCACTGTTCAGCGTTGTAAGCCGGGATGAGAATGGAGACCAAAGGCTTCATGTTTTTTTTCCGCTTCCAAAAGCGGGCTTGGAAATTCCTCTTCATGCAATAATTCCGAGTAAGTCGCCGTCGTGATGGCCGCGACCTTGCTCCAGGAATACTTTTCATTTGCGAAGTCCCGGATTTCGCGCCGCCGCGCCTCCAATTGATGATACAAATCGCTCTTAAAATAATTTTGAATCGCCCCCGCCAGCGCCGCCGCGTTTTTCGGTTCAACGACCAAGCCCGTTTTTCCTTCGACAATTTCGTCGCGAAGCGATCCAACGTCCGTCGCAATGACCGGCAAGCCGAAGCTGTAGGCGAGAAACAGCACGCCGCTTTGGAAAATATGGTTGTAAGGCAAAATCAGGACGTCGGCTGCCTTGAAATACATTTCCGTTTCCGTGTCGGAAATGTATTCAATTTTTTGGATGATATAGTCATGCCAGCGGCTGCGCGCGATTTTTTGCCGGATATGTTCCCAATAATTTTTAGACCCTTTGGGTGCGCCAGCGATGATGAGCCTGACAAGTGGATCGGATTTTGCGGCTTCACTGAAGGCTTCGGTCAAAAATTCCAGGCCTTTGTATGGCGCGATGCCGCCAAAAAATAAAATAATTTTTTTATTTTCGCGCAAACCCAGTCGCCGGCGGGCTTTCGCGCCGGTCAAATCCGTGTCCGGGACGGCATTGTTCAAACCAAACGGAATTAAAACGATTTTGTCGTCTGAAATCCCGAAATCTGAAACCAGCTCGTCCTTCATTTTTACGGTGTGGACAAAAATGCGGTCGCAGAGCCGATACTGAATTTTGAGCGAGACGCGGTTGAGGAATGAATCGCACCCGTCGCGTTTGCCGATATTGACGTTGTGGGCGGTCAGCGCAATTTTTTTTCCGAGCCATTTGTAATACACCATCAGCAGCGTCCGGTCGAACAACTCGAATTTGTTGTTCCACAAAATGTGGAAAATTTTCGGCTTCGCAGCCGCCGCATAGCCGAGCAGCCGGAAATAATAACGCAACACGCGCCAGATTTTTTGCAGCAGGTTTGCGCCAGCACTTTGCTCGCCGCGCAGGTTCAGAAAATTGACCTGCGGCGATTGGAGCAATTCAGGACTTTCAGATTCGTCGCCGCCGATGAAGTCAAAATTCACGCCGGCGGCGAGCAAGGCCGTCGCCAGACCGAGCG
>DASQOZ010000055.1:0-26391 GCA_035644195.1 Candidatus Methylomirabilota bacterium
GCGCGAACGACGCGCGTTCGTCAAACCTTCAACCAATTTCAGCGACGAATATAAAAATGCCGGCGGCGAACCGCGCTTGCCTTTGAGCCACGCGAAAAGCGGCAGCAGCAAAAGCAGCAGCAGAAAATATGGATGGGCGAAAGTCATTTTTGTAGTGGCGCAGGCGTCTCGCCTGCGCCACTATTTTCCTGCGGCTCCGTTTCTTCAACCAATTTCACCGCCGAGCTGTGAAGTTCGCGCAATTCATTTTCCTGCGGCTCGTATTTTGCGAATTTCACGAGGTCGCAGCTTTCCAGAAATTTTCCGAGCGATTCTTTCTGTTCGGACAAAAGCAAATCTGTTTCGCCGAGTTCGCGCAGAAATTCTTCCGTCGTGCGTTCCGGCGCGCGAAACTGAAAACGATCTTCGAGATAAAATCGGATTGCGTCCGAAACGAGAACGCAAAATTCCTTTGGCTGCGAAATCAGTGCGAGCGCTTCTTCCAATTTTTGTTTTGCGCGGATGTGCGCGGGAACCGGCGGCGCGACAGAAACCTGCGTCACGCGTTTCAAAAAATATCGCCATGCGAACAGCAGCGCGACAATCGTGATCGCGCCGAGCAGCCACCAAAGCCAATTCCAGCCGCTCGAAATTTCAATCGGCGGCTTGATGTCGCGGATGTCGTTGGCAATGGCGTTTGTCATCCTCGCAGCCTCCTTTTTTCCCGCGTTTCAAAAAATCTGCCGAGCGCAGCCGAATATGCTTCATCCGTCCGCAGTTGAATCGAATCAATTCCGGCGGAACGGAATTGCCGGGCGATTTCGCCGCGCAATTTTTCCTGCCGCAACGCAAACGCATCGCGGCTGCCGAGGCTGCTCGTGTTCACTTCCAAAATTTCGCCAGTTTCCGCGTCTTCCAAAATCAATCGGCCAAGTTTCGGCAATTCCAATTCATAACGATCCGTGATTTGCACGGACACGACATCGTGTTTGCGATTGGCCATGCGCAGCGAAGTTTGCAATTCCTTCGGCAACGCGCCGCTGCTTTTCGGATTCAGAAAATCGGAAATGACGACGGCTATGGCTTTGTGCGATTGCACGCGCATCAGAAAATCTAGGGCGATTTTCAGATCCGTCCCGCGCCGCTTCGGTTCAAAAAACAAAACCTCGCGGATGACGCGCAGGACGTGGCTGCGACCCTTGCGCGGTGGAATAAATTTTTCCACTTCGTCGGAAAAAAGAATCAATCCGACTTTGTCATTATTACGAATCGCCGAGAACGCGAGCACCGAAGCAATTTCCGCCGCGAGCTCGCGCTTCGATTGATCGCGCGAGCCGAACAGGCCCGACCCGCTCACGTCCACGACGAGCATGAGCGTGAGTTCACGTTCCTCGACGAACTTCTTGATGAACGGATGATTCATCCGTGCGGTGACGTTCCAGTCAATCGCGCGCACGTCGTCGCCGGGCTGGTATTCGCGCACCTCGTCGAAGTTCATGCCCTGGCCCTTGAAGACGGAATGATACTGGCCCGCGAGCGTTTCGGTCACGATGCGGTTCGTGCGCAGCTCGATCTGCCGGATTTTTTTGAGAATCTCGCGGGGAATCATGCCGGGGAAAATGCTGAAGGTTGAAGGTTGAATGATGAATTCGCGCGGCGAAAAAACCTCGCTTGCGTAACAAATTGAAAGGAGTAAATTGCCGCCATGAGTGCGACGGAAATTCTCGAACAAATCGAACAGTTGCCACCGGATGAGCAACACGAAGTTGCCGAAAAGGTTTTTGAAAAATACGGCGGCTTTGATGACGAACTCACGCCGGAGCAGATTGCTGAACTTGAACGCCGTGCTGCCGAAGCGCGGGCGCATCCCGAGCGCTGCCGCCCACTTGAAGATGTCATGGTAGATATTGAGAAACGATATCGCGCCCAAAAATGAGTTTTAACGTCATTTTCAAAACCGAGGCTGAGGCGGAATTTAACGAGGCGATTGCTTGGTATGATTTGCAGACAGACGGAGTCGGCCAAAGATTTGCCCGTGAAGTTAATTCCACGCTTTTCGAAGCTGCCAAAGACCGAGAAAGATTTCCGTTTGCCGGGCCAACCACCCAAAAGATTAAAATGTTGGACTGGCCTTATTCCATTTATTTCACACTGCTTGAAGATTCGGCTCAATTGATTGTCGTTTCGGTTTTCCACGGCGCGCGGAATCCGGCGGAACTGCGGCGACGGCTGAAATGAAAAGCCCGCGAGCGTTTCGGTCACGATGCGGTTCGTGCGCAGCTCGATCTGCCGGATTTTTTTGAGAATCTCGCGGGGAATCATTTTGCGTTTTTGAAAACTCCTATCGGATCAAATCCAAATCTTAAGAAAGCTTCTCGCCACAGCAACCATTTCAACAAGGCTGACTGATGCGCAAGATGGTGAGCAATCGGATGCGCTGCTACCAGACCAGCGGAATGAGTAAAAAGATTTCCATCGCGAATCGCGTGAGGCGAGCCATCCGTTCCGTCAAAAATATGATGAATAGGCCACCCTTCATTTCCCCAATTTGGCCGTTTTCCACCAGCAGCTAGAAAGGATAGAATTGCAGGCCCATTTGTCCGGGTGTCAGATTTCAATCCGAGCCGGCCCAGATAGAGCATGACTTCTTCTGGGTAATTGTGCTCTCCGTCATTCTGTGTCCGAACGCATCCAGGCCATAGCAACACGCCTACTTGTGGCCACTGAAAAAACTGGGCTGGATCTGCACAAATTGACTGAATTGCTGCTCGCTCTGTGTTGAAAACAGAAGCATTGAGTTCTTGCATCCGATCAGGCCAAAGCTCGGTGCTCAAGCATGAGTTCATTTGCTGTGCTTTAATTTTGTTCAATTCCACTTCAAGTTGAAGCGTGTTTCCGTCATCCAATAAGCTAGAAACAACTTTGGCTTGCGCGATGTGAAGTTCCTTTGCTTTGGCAAGAATGACTTTGGGATGTAAACCAAATTCTTTTGCGATGTCGAAAATGCGTTTTGCCATAGCTTACGGCACGGGCAGTTCATCAAAGATTTTCTGGATGACCGTCTCGCTGGTTTTTTCCTCGGCCTCGGCTTCCCACTTGCGGCGGGAAACGTCTGGTGTCATCTTGTCGTCATGTCGAACGCACAATTGCTCTCGCGCATCACGGTGGATCCGAACATCTGCCACGGCAAGCCGTGCATCCGCGGCCTGCGTTATCCGGTGGAATTTCTTCTGGAATTGTTGAGCGGCGACATGACGGAACCGCAAATCCTGGCCGATTATCCCGACCTCGAAGCGGCTGACTTGCGCGCGGCCATCGCTTACGCCGCGCGCTTGAGTCGCATCAAAAGCATCGAACCGGTGGCGGCATGAAATTCGTCGTGGACGCGCAATTGCCCCGCCGTCTGGCGCGGGAACTGGCTGCCGCCGGCCACGACGCGGTTCACACTTCGGATTTTCCCGCCGCGAACCGCACGCCGGACAAGGAAATTGCCGCGCTGGCGATCCGGGAAAATCGCATCGTCGTGACGAAGGACAATGATTTCGTAACTTCATTTCTTTTGCGTGGCGTGCCGCCGAAATTGCTTTTGATTTCGACCGGCAACATTTCAAACGACCAGCTTTCCAAACTTCTCGCATCGAATTTAACAGCTTTGGAAAACGCTTTCAGCAAATATGACTTCGTGGAATTGAGCGCATTGACGGTTACAATTCACGCGTGATTCATTCTTAATTTTTCATTCGTTTTCACGGCACAGGCAACTCATCAAAAATTTTCTGGATGACCGTTTCGCTGGTCTTTTCCTCGGCCTCGGCTTCGTAGGTGATGGCCACGCGGTGGCGCAACACGTCCATGCCGATGCTTTTCACGTCCTGCGGCGTGACGTAGCCGCGGCCTTTTAAAAATGCGTAAGCTTTTGCAGCGAGCGTCAGCGCAATCGTCGCGCGCGGCGACGCGCCGAGCTGGATGAAATCCTTCACCGCGATCTTGTAATGATCCGGGTCGCGCGTGGCGCAGACGAGGTCCACGATATAATCCTTCACCTTGTCGTCCACGTAAATGTCGTTGATGACTTCGCGGGCCTTGAGAATTTGCTGCGGCGTGACGACGGCGTTGCAAGTCGGCTGGCCGGAAGTTTTCGCCATCGTCTCCAGAATCTGTCGTTCTTCCGCGCGCGACGGGTAGCCGATCTTGAGCTTGAGCATGAAGCGATCCACCTGCGCTTCGGGCAACGGATAAGTTCCTTCCTGTTCAATCGGATTCTGCGTGGCGAGCACGAGGAACGGTTCTTCGAGCTTGAACGTATTTTCGCCAATCGTGACTTGTTTTTCCTGCATCGCTTCGAGCAACGCGCTTTGCACCTTCGCCGGCGCGCGATTGATTTCGTCGGCAAGAATGAGGTTTGCGAACACCGGCCCTTTGCGCGTGGTGAAGCCGCCGGATTGCGGATTGTAAATCTGCGTGCCGACGACGTCGGCGGGCAGCATGTCCGGCGTGAATTGCAGGCGCGAGAATTTCACGCTGATGCACGCGGCCATGGATTTGACGGCCAGAGTTTTCGCCAAGCCCGGCACGCCTTCGAGCAAAACGTGGCCGTTGGCGAGCAACCCGATGACCAGCCGCTCGGTCAGATAGTTTTGCCCGACGATGACCTTGCCGAGTTCGTTGAAAAGCGGATGCGTGAACGCGCCTGCGTCCTTCACCGCTTCGTTGATTGCAGAGATGCCTGTGTTCATTTGTGAATGTTTGTTACCGATGGACAGAATAATTTTATTTTACGTTCAACCAAATTTTTATTTTGGTGGGGCGAGCGTCCTCGCGAGCCGCGATAATTTTCAAAACGGCTCGCCAGTAGTCTCGCCCCACCGACTTCAATTTTCTAAATTTTGAATTCATGCGCCGGGCAAAATCTCAACCTGTTTCGCTGGCAGCCAGCCAATTTTTCCCGAACCGTCAGTGATTTGAATCCAATCATCACGACGATCCAAAACGGAAAGCTCCGCGCCATCATGGACGGCAAACGCACTTTGCGCGTCGTCAAACGGCCCGCTGCGCGCCGTTGCTTGCGCGGAAATGACGACAGCCGTTTGCCTTGAAAAATGATTCGCGGCCTGGACTCCCAGAATTGTGCCAGAAAAAACCGTCAGCACGGCAAAAATCCAAGTTGCGCTTTTTAATTTTGACGCAAGCGCGGGACGAATTTGTTTCGCCGCGAGCAAAAGAAACGTCAGCCAAAACGCAATCGCCGCAAAAACCGTCCATTCGTTCAACGAAAGATTGCCGAGCCAGTTTTGCCAGAAACTTTCCCGAACCGTCGCGCCTTGAACTTGATTGCGGACGAACGCAAGGTTTGCGCGAATTTCCGAATCGCGCGGCGCGAGCAGTTCGGCTCGGCGAAATGCGGCGATTGATTTGCCAAGATTTCCCGATTTGAATTCCGCGTTGCCGTAATTGAAAAGCAGATTTGGTGAAACCGCGCCGCCCGCGAGAATTTTTTCATAAGCGTTCGCTGCGTCCGCAAATTTTCCTTCGGAGTAAAATTTATTTGCCGTTGAAAAATCCGCAGTCACGCCCGCCGCAAAAATGTTTGCGGCGAAAACAAATGTGCCAGCCAAAACTAAAATCAAAATGAAGCTGCGGAGCAGCGGACGAAAGTAGCCCACGGTGAAACCGTGGGTTTCAGATTTAAGACAACCCAAGCCCCGGCAGGGGCGAAAGAAAATTTCCCCATCCGGTTTTCTGCCACCCCATCCGGGGCTTAAAATTTCCGGCATTACAACCCACGGCTGTCGCCGTGGGCTACTGTCTTTTGCGCCTCCGGCGCTAAAAAAAGAAAACCAGTTTTTCACGCCTTCACCTCCTGAAGTTCAGCGACGACCTTTTCAAATTGCGCGGCGACGGAATTCAGTTCGGCGGTTCCGCGCACGGGCGCGTAGCGCGCCTGGTTGCAAAGCTGGAACAGTTCGCGCAAATCATTGCGCGCGGATTCGGACACGCCGCGCAGAATTGAATTTTCCTCGACGACGTTTTCTGTGATTGCCGAGGCCGGACAATCGAGCCGTTCGCCGAGTTGTTCCTGCAACAGCCGGAACAGCAGCGCAAAAAATTCTTCGGAATTATTTTCGGCGGCGAATTTTCGCAGGTCGGCAATTCCGTTTTGGGTCAGTTTTTCCACGGCGATTTTCCGGCGGAGGCGCGGATTGTTCGCCAGATTGTCCGCGCGTTTGCGCCAGATGAACGCGGCGAGAAACGCGAGAATCGGCAATGTTTGTGCGGCTAAAAACGCTGGCTGCACGACAAGCGGAATGGTTTTTGTTTCGAGCGTTCCGAGGTTTTCCTTGATCGGCAAAATGTCCTGCGGCGTTTGATTTTCCGCAGCGGAATTTTTGCTCGCGGCAATCGTCGGCATGACCGTTGCGCCGCCGGAATGGACGGCGAGCGGCACGGTGGCTTGCGTGAGCGTGTGATATTTTCCGTCGTCGGGATTGAAAAACGAAAATGAAAATTGCGGCCATGCGCGCACGTCGGAATTTTGCGGCGTGACAATTTCTTCAAACGTTTTTTTGCCTTCGAGGCCGAGTTGATCAGTGATTTCGGTCTTGGTTGTGGGCGGGAATATTTTGAAATTCTGGAGCGCCGACTGGTCGGGCAGTTGAATCGCATCCAGCGCGCCGCGACCGGAAATCTGCACACGGACGGTGATGGGATCGCCGACGGCAAGATTCGTCGGCCCGATGGTCGCGGCCAATTCATAATTGCCGACCGCGCCGTTGAAATTTTCCGGAACATTTTCCGCTGGCAACGGCAGTGATTCGGCAGTGAGCGTTTCTGTGGCGAGCGAAACTTGTTTTTGTTCGCCCTGGTTGAAAAATTGCCGGATGAACGGGTCGCCTTGATCATTGGGTGAGGGAACCAAATAAGTCGCGCTGGCGGTGAAAGGGCCGAGGTTTAGCGCGCCACTTTTTACGGCGGTCAGCGCGATGGTGAATGGCACCACTGTGTAAATCCGGTTTCCGATTTGCGCGCGCTGACCCTGGCCTTGAGCGATTTTTCCGATGGTAAAACCATCAGCGGGCGTGCCGGTGAATCGGAAATTGCCAAAATTCTGGGCGTCGTCACGCCAGCAGACTTGCAATTGCGCGGTGAGGATTTGTCCGGCGTAAATCTTTTTCTGCGGCAGCAAAAGTTTCATGAACGCGACTTCGCTGCCGGAACTGACGGCGGAGGGGGACGGCGCGTTTGCCTTTTGAACGGTTAATTTGAGCGGCTGGCTGCTCGATTGTCGTCCGCCGAAATCTGCCGTCATCGTGGGAATGACAAATTCTCCGTCGCGTTCCGGTGTCACTGAAAACGTGACGGTGAGGGTCGAGTGCGAAACAGAACCGTTTGCCCCGTTGGAAAAGCTGAAACCCGTTTGATTTCCGGTTTGAACAATGCGCAGGCCGGAAATATTCGGCGTCGGGACATTTTGCGGCTGGCCGTCTTCAAACGCGAGCGACAGCGTCGCGGTTTCGCCAAGCGCAATCGTGTCGCGGTCGAGCGACGCAGTGAAACTGGCCGCATCAGCGTCCGATGCGATCAGACACAGCGCCGCCAAAAGCGAGAAGACAACGGCTAAAAATGTTTGCGATCTAAATTTGTTCAAGTGCGGGCGAAAAATTAAACATTAAATCTTATTTTTTACACAACGATTTTTCAATTCAATCATTATGACATTTCTGGGCATAAAATGTTCGATGAAACATGGTGGGGCGAGCGTCCTCGCGAGCTGGTGCTTGCGCGCGGCCATCATTTCCCTTTTCGGCTTGGCATAATTCAATTAACTTGCCGCCATGTTCAAGCCAGCGGATTTATTCGATTTGAGCCAGACCGAACACGTCAAAATTTTCGACGGCTGCAACTTCGCGTGGGAAGCGCTCAAGAAAATTGAATCCTACGTCGCCAGCGCGCCGAAACAAAATCTGCCCAAACGATTTCCCGGCGCGAGCATCGGTGAAAAAGTTTTCATCGGCGAAGGAACAACTGTCGAACCCGGCGCGATGATCAAAGGCCCGGCCATCATCGGGAAGAATTGCCAGATACGGCACAACGCCTACATCCGCGAGAACGTCATCATTGGCGACGGTTGCGTCGTCGGCAATTCATCCGAACTGAAAAACTCGCTGCTCTTCAACGGCGCCCAGGCGCCGCACTTCAATTACATCGGCGATTCCATTCTCGGCCACAAGGCACACCTCGGCGCGGGCGTGAAGATTTCCAATTTCAAATTGATGCCCGGAAATATTTTTGTGGAGATGGATGGCCAGCCCTTCGACACCGGCCTGCGCAAGTTCGGCGCGCTGCTGGGCGACGGCGCGGAAGCCGGCTGCAACGCCGTGCTGAACCCCGGCAGCATTCTCGGACGCGGCGCGGTGATTTACCCGAACGTCTTTTGGCGCGGCATTTTGCCCGCGAACATGATTGCCAAGAACAAATCCGAAATCGAAGTCGTCGTCAAAAGGCCGAGGGAAAGTTGACTACACATGGAAGAAAACGAATTCAAAACTTGTCCGTTCTGCAAAGAAAAAATTCGCTCTACTGCTGTTAAGTGTCGGTTTTGCGGAGAGTGGCTTGAGCAACCTGCGACTACCGAAGCAACCGTTGAAGTCTCTGTCCAAAGCCAAGAAATTGTGTCGGACAAAACGAAGAAAATCCCGATTGACGAAACTCCAATGGCGCAAATGCAGCCAAGTCAGGAAGACCTCGTGCTGGGCGAAAAAGTTTTTCGAGATTTGGAAAAGTCGCTCAACATTTGTCCTTGGCAAGAGGCATGGGAGCGTGAATTTCTGGCGCGCAAAAATCTTACGAAACCAATTCAGCCGCGAGTTCTGGAAAACCTTTGCAAACTAACACCAAGCAATCTCCTGAAGAACTTCAAAAGAGGCCAACTGAAAAGCTGTCGTTTTGGGAAGCTGTCTTCACAGCCCTATATGGTGTTCTTGGATTGCTTGGTCTCATTTTTGTGTGGATTCAAGCATCTCAGTTTAAATCGGACGGCTACCTTATAAAGGCAAAGGAATCGTGGCGGTTATTTTGGCTTGTATTTGGCATCAAAATCGCACTTGTGCTTATCTTGATTTGGATAGCCATTGCTACGTCAAATCACAGCCGCTAGAGCAAATTGCCACGTTCAGCGCCGGAGGCGCGGCAGATAGTAGCCCACGGTGAAACCGTGGGTTTAGTCCGGCAAAAATCAAAAGCCCCGACAGGGGCGACAGAAAACAATCACGCAAATGGTTTCCTTCTATCGCTCCTGCCGGAGCGTGTCATGTCGGGGGCAGTTTACCCACGGTTTCACCGTGGGCTATTATCGTTCGTCGCTCCGCGACTTCAAAAATGTCCCGGCCATTTTCCGTGCACAATTTTCCACCGATTCATCCGGCTTCAATTCAATCCATTTCGCGTCAAGCTGGCGGCGGAACCACGTCAGTTGCCGCTTGGCAAATTGTCGCGTGTTGTGTTACAATTCGCGTATGACAGAGACTCTTACAATTCGTCTGCCGAAATCATTGGCGCGGGATTTTCGCGCCAAAACGCGCGCGGCCAAGACCAATCCTACCGAAGTCTTGCGCCGGGCGGCGACAAATTACGTCCGCAATGACGTGTCGGCGCGCAACGCCATGGTGGAGCACATCCGATCCCGCGCCGGCACTTGGGATGGCGATATTTCCGGCGAAGAATTGCTACGGAGGACGCGTCCGTGATTTTAGTGGACACTTCGGTCATCGTGGCGTGGCTGGACAAGACTCATCCGCATCATCGCGCCAGCGTAAAGGCCATTGAACATTGGGCGCTACGCGAACGGCTGGCGGTAAGTTCGGTGACTTACGGCGAACTCGCGGCAGGCGGACGCACGCGTGAGGCGGTGGAAGAAGATTTGCGCGACTTTGAAAAGATATCATTGGACACAGACGCCACCTGGCGCGCCGGAATGGCCTTTCGCCAATATCGCCGCAAGGATTCCGACGATCCGGTGCTGCCGGATTTTTTCATCCGCGCACAAGCGGCGACGTTGAACCTGTTGCATTTGACCAATGACCGTCGCCGGACAAAATCATTTCCCGATGTGGATTTTGAATTTGTGGATTAAACTGATTTTAATCGCGATAAAATTTCTTCCAGCGATTCATCCGGTTTCAATCCGATCCATTCCGCGTCAAGCTGGCGGCGGAACCACGTCAGTTGCCGCTTGGCGAATTGCCGCGTCTTGGTTTTTACCAGTTCAACCGTCTCCGCCAAATCGCGTTCGCCGCGCAAATGTTCCACCACCTGCCGGTAGCCGATGGCCTGCATCGCGGTTTTGTTCTGCTCAAGGCCGCGCGTGAGCAGTTCGCGCGTCTCGTCCGCCAGCCCGCGCGCGAACATCGTGTCCACGCGAGTGTTGATGCGCGCGTGCATATCCGCCGACTGGCGTGAAATGCAAAAAAACTTTTCCGGCTTCTGCCTTCCGGCTTCTGCCTTCCATTCTGCCCGTTGTTCGGAAAACTTTTTTCCTGTCAGCCGAATCACTTCAATTGCACGAATGACGCGGCGTGGATTTTGTTTGTCAATTTTCTCGTAAGCCGCCGGATCGCGTTCGCACAATTCGCCCAGCAACGATTCAAACGACGAGGCTTCCAATTCAGCGCGCAATTCTGGATTCGTGGCGGGCGCTTCGCCAAGTCCGCTCAAGAACGCCTTGAAATAAAGCCCGGTGCCGCCGCAGAAAATTGGGATTTTGTTTCGCGACTGGATTTCTTCAACCGCTTTTTGTGCGAGCCGGATAAATTGCGCGGCATCGAAATTTTCCGTCAGTTCGCAAATATCAATCAAGTGGTGCGGAATTCCTTTTCGTTCCAACGCGCTTGGCTTGGCCGTGCCGATGTCGAGTCCGCGATAAACCTGCATCGAATCCACGGAAATGATTTCGCCGCCGACTTTTTCCGCGAGCAAAAGCGCGATTTCAGATTTTCCAACCGCAGTCGGCCCGGCGATAAAGACAGGAGATTTCATTTCGCAGGCGCGCGGCGCGAAAGAATTGCCGCGAGCGCGAGTCCGGCGACAAAAATCGGGACGCCAATCCATTGCGCGGGCGTGAGACCGAAGTGGTAATGCAGGTTGGTGTAATCACCGCGAAAGATTTCGACAATTCCGCGCGTGACGGCATAACAAATCAGATAAGTCGCAAAAATCTGGCCGTCGAATTTTTTGCGGCGAAACAGCCACGCGAGAAAAAGATAAAGCGCAAAGTTTAGAAGCGCGTCGTAAATTTCGGTCGGATGAACTGGCAGCGACGGACTGTAAGCGCCCGTGAGACCTTCGTGGAATTGCTGATCCCACGCCGCCGAGCCGTTGGGAAATTGGATCGCCCACGGTAAATCAGTCGGTCGTCCATAGCAGCAGCCATTGAGCAAACAGCCCGCGCGTCCAAAGAAACTGCCCAGCGCGATGCTCGGCGCGAGGACGTCAGCGGTTTTCCACAGCGGCATTTTTTTCCAGCGGATGTAAATCATTCCTGCAATTGTCGCGCCGATGAGTCCGCCGTAATAAACGAGTCCGCCGTGCTGGATCATGAAAATCTCGGAGAGCGGCTGGCTGGCAAATTCTTCTTTCCAGTAAGTTGTCACATAAACAAAGCGCGCGCCAAAAATCGCGCCGATCATCAGCCAGAGCGTGACGTCGGCGATGCGTTCGCCGGAAATTTTTTCGCGTCGCGCGCGGAGCGCGGCTGTCCAAAGCCCGGCGAGAAACGCCAGGGCGATCATCACGCCATACCAATGGACGGTGAGCGAACCAATATGAAACGCAATCGGATGCACAAATTATTTATGATTGACGATTTTCGATTTGTGATTTTAGCCACAGAGACACAGAGCGCACAGAGTTTTTTGGCGAAATCTTTCTGCTTCAGATAATTTCTAGGAAGACTAATTCAAATTGGTCGCGACGAGCGCATGAGAACGCGGCTGAATTTTCGGCGGCATGGGCGGCATGATTTGCGCCATTGGCATCGGCGGCCATTGCGGAACTTGCGCCACCAAATCGCGCCACGCCTGGCGCTCCTTCGGCGGCATTTGCGACCAATGTTCCGCATTTTTCAAAAATTCCGCGCGGTCTTTTGGATTCATCCCGGCAAATTCCGTGAAGGCGCGAACGCATTGAAAACGTTGGGATGGCGGCAGTTTGTCGAATGTTTGCAGCGTTTTTTCCATTTGCGCGCGCTCGGCGTCGGATAGTGTGGCGAGCGTTTTTTGTTTTTCGTCCGGCGTCAGCTCGAAAAATTGATTGAATTGATTTGTAATTTTTTGGCGTTCGTTTTCTGAAAGCGCGTTCCAACGCGCCTCGCCATCCGGATCGTGACGCATTCCGGCATCCGGCGCGTTCGTGGAATCCACATGCGTGAAGTAACGCAGCGTCCGTTCGTTGTCCAAAAATTCCCGTCGAAATTCATCCGGCAACGCGTCCCATTGTTCGAGCCGCGAGCCGACCAATTCGCGCAGATTTTCTGGAACTGCCGCCAACCGTGCCGGGCGATTCGTTGGCGCATCACGCAGCAGCGGCAGCAAATACCAGCGCAATTCGGTGGCGCGCAATCGCAATTCGCGCTCATTTGGGTCGAGCACCAGATATTCACGGATTTTGTCGAGGATGCGCGCGCGAACTTCCGGCGGCTTGTTGGTCAAATAGTTTTCACGGTCGCGCGCCGGCATCGAAAGCAATTGCCGGAAAAAATCCACCGGCGAATGTGGTTGCAGATTTGGAATAAGATTTGTCGGTATCGGAAATGATTTGTGCTGCTGGAAAATATTTGTGCCGGACTGCGCCGCAAGTGAAAAAGAAGCGAACAAAGCCGCTGCGAAGATTGCAGCCGTCCGGAAACGCGCCTGATGGAGACAATTCATTGGAGCAGCGCAAGCAATTCATCGTCCGCGTGCGCCGGCTGGCTCATGCGCTGGATGGCGTCGAAATTTTTCAATGCATCCACGCTTGGCGCCGGCTGCCCGGCCACGAGCGCGACGCTGGCGGCGATTGAGCGACGCTGGCTGGAAATTTCGTGCTGATGAAATGCGAGGCTGGCAAAAACAATCGCGACGGTGGCAACAGCGATACGCGGCAAGAGAGCGTGAAAATTGAATTTCCATTTGCGCGAACGCGCCTCTTCCAAATCAATCGCCTGCATCACGCGCGCAGTGAAATTCGACGGCACTGGAGCGTCCGGCAATTTCGCCAGCGCTTCCGTCAGCCGGGCTTCAAATTTCAAATCTGAAAGCTCATTGTTCATCGTTCAAATTAAAAACCGGCGTTGCGACAAAGTTGCGCTCGCCGTCGGAAAAATTTCAGCTATTCTGCTGGACGAAAATGACGAATCGCCAGCGTTTCCTCGATGCCTGCCGCTGCAAAACTGTTGACCGTCCGCCAGTCTGGCTGATGCGGCAGGCCGGACGCGCGCTGCCGGAATATCGCAAGCTCAAGGCGAAATACGATTTCCTTAAACTCGTTCGCACGCCGGAACTCGCCGCCGAGGTCACGCTCCAGCCCGTGCGCCGGTTTGATTTTGACGCGGCGATTTTGTTCAGCGACATCCTCGTCGTCGCCGAAGGGTTGGGACAGGGCTACAAATTTCGCGACGGCGGCGGCATCCAGATGAATTTCATTTTGCAGACCACGACGGACATCCAGCAACTCAATCTGTCCGCGCTGCCGGAAAAACTGGATTATATCCCGCGCGCGCTTGAACTCGTGAAAAAATCGCTCGACGGAAAAATCGGGCTGATTGGTTTCGCCGGTTCGCCGTGGACGATTGCAAATTTTATGCTCGAAGGCGGAAGCGTGAAGGAATTCACCCGCGCCAAGAATCTTTTTTACACGCAGCCCGAAGTTTTTTCATTGCTGATGGAAAAACTGGCTGTTGCCGTCACGCGCCTGCTGCAAATGCAAATCATGGCGGGCGCGGAAGTCGTGCAAATTTTCGACAGCCTCGGCGGATTATTGCCGGGCGACGCTTTTGCGGAGGCATCGGCAAAATGGATCAAACAAATCGTTTCCGCATTGAACAGTGCCGTGCCGGTCATCGTTTTTTCAAAGGACATTCACGGCAATTGGAATGATTTGATTGAAACCGGCGCGAACATTTTGGGAATTGATTCCGGCGTGCGGCTCGCGGACGTTCGTTCAAAACTGCCTGCAAACATTGGCGTTCAAGGCAATCTCGATCCATTTTTATTGCTGACAACGCCGGAGAAAGTTGCGGCGGAGACGAATCGCATCTTGACTGAAATGCGCGGCGCTCGCGGGCACATTTTTAATCTGGGGCACGGCGTTCCGCCCGAAGCAAAACTGGAAAACATCGCCGCGCTGGTCGAAACTGTAAAAAACTTCACATGAAAACTTTTAACGCAAAGACGCAAAGAAACGAAGGCGCAAAGATTTGGAGAAGCAATTGCTTTTTATTTTTTCCTTTGCGTCTCTGCGCCTTTGCGCCTTTGCGTTAAATTAAATTTTGTGAGCGCGCTGAACGTCAATCTGGATTTGGTGAAGAAATACAACGTGGCCGGGCCGCGTTACACAAGCTATCCGCCGGCGACGAAATTCACGGATGCCATTTCGCGGGCGCAACTCGAAGAAAAAATTTTCGCGAACAATCAATCCGACCGCGACCTTTCGCTTTATTTTCACATCCCGTTTTGCGAAACGCTCTGCTGGTTTTGCGGTTGCACGACGGTCATCACGCTGAATCACGCGCTGGGGAAAATTTATCTCGATCACCTCGAACGCGAAGTCGCGCAGATGGCCGCGCGGTTGAATCCAAAACGCAAAGTCGTGCAATTTCATTGGGGCGGCGGTTCGCCGACTTTTTTGCAGCCGGACGAAATCCGACGGCTCGGCGAAATCATTCGCAAACATTTCACATTTTCCGACGGCATCGAAGCGGGCGTGGAAATTGATCCGCGCCGTCTTTCCCGCGGACACATTGAAGCGTTGACCGAAATCGGTTTCAACCGCGCGTCGCTCGGCGTGCAGGATTTTGAGCCGAAAGTGCAGGAAGCGATCCATCGCATCCAGCCGCGCGACATGACGCAGCGGGTTTTGGATTGGGCGCGCGAACTCGGTTTCGGCTCGGTGAACTTCGATTTGATTTATGGCCTGCCGCATCAAACGGCAGAATCCTTCGGTCGCACGCTTGACGCCGTTTTGGAAATGCAGCCGGACCGGCTCGCAGTTTTCAGCTACGCGCACGTGCCGTGGGTGAAACCCGCGCAAAAAATTCTGGAGCAAAAAATTCTTCCCGCGCCGGAAGTGAAATTGCAATTGCTCAAAAACGTCATCGAACGGCTGACGGAAAACAACCGTTACATTTACATCGGCATGGACCATTTTGCGAAGCCGTCGGACGAACTGGTCGCGGCGCAGCGCAATAAAACCTTGCAGCGGAATTTTCAGGGCTACAGCACGCGCGGCAACGCGGACATTTACGCGTTCGGAATGAGCGCGATTTCGCAGATTCCCGAAGCGTATTGGCAGAACGAAAAGGAATTGCCGAAATATTATGCCGCGCTTGACGGAAACAAACTTCCGCTCTCTCGTGGATATTTTTTAACCGATGACGACAAGCTCCGCCGCGAAACCATCATGCGCGTGATGTGCGACCTCTCGCTCGATTACGCCGCCATGTCGCAAAAACTCGGCGTCAATTTCGCGGAACATTTTGCGGACGAACTCGCGGCGTTGAAATTATTTGAAGCCGACGGATTGATTCATTTTTCGCCGGATGGTTTTGAAGTCACCGACACCGGCCGCCTGTTCATCCGCAACCTCGCGATGCGCTTCGACAACACGCTCGCTCCATCGGGCGAACGGAAACATTCGAGAACAATTTAATTTCAAATTTTACAAATGCAGCCGACTAAAGAACAGATAGAGCGGTTTATCATGTTGGGGTATTGAAAGATAAAAGTGGAAAACACTATTGGATTCCGCTTTGAGTGTTGCTTGTAGAGCAGCGTGACATTTCAATCATCATGTCTCTTCTAAATTGCCTGCTTGAACGACTTGATCAAGAAACTGATGCAATTGAAAAATTAATGCTGCCTTCTTTGTCATGAAATCCGTCGCCATCATCGGAGCCGGCATCACGGGGTTGACCGCTGCGTTTTATCTGAAACGCAAAGGCATTTCCGTCACGGTTTATGAGGCGGGCGCACGCGCGGGCGGCGTCATCCGTTCGCTGCGACAAAATGGTTTTCTCGCCGAATCCGGTCCCAACACAATTCTCGAAACGTCGCCGAAAATTCCACAACTTGTCAGCGATTTGAATTTGGAATCGCGACGGCTTTACACAAATCCGAACGCCAAAAATCGTTATATCGTTCGTGACCAAGAGCCGATGGCGATGCCATCGTCGCTGTTGGGATTTCTAACGACAAAACTTTTTTCTGCCAAAGCCAAACTTGCCGTGCTGCGCGAGCCGTTTGTTCCGCCGCGTCGAGATGATGCTGACGAAAGCGTCGCCGATTTTGTCGCACGACGCTTGAACCGCGAATTTCTGGAACGCGCCGTGGACGCGCTTGTTTCTGGAATTTATGCCGGTGATCCGCAAAAACTTTCCGTCCGGCACGCGCTGCCAAAACTGTTTGAGATCGAGCAAAAATACGGCTCGCTCATTCGCGGTCAAATTTTTGGCGCAAGCGAACGGAAAAAATCCGGCGAAATTTCCCGGCGCGACGCCAAAATGCTTTCATTCGACGAAGGATTGCAAGTTTTGCCGGACGCGCTCGCGGCGCAACTTGGTGATTCGCTGAAATTAAATTCGCCGGTTGAAAAAATTACAAAAACTGAAAACGGCTGGCTCATTTCGACGACAAACGGCGATGCGGAATTTGACACAGTCATTTATTGCGGCACGGCTCACAAATTGGCGGAGTTGGAAATAGATTTTGGTAGGGCGGTGCTGCCGCGCAGCCTTGAAGTTTCGGCGGCGCAGCAGCACCGCCCTACCGCAATTTTTTCCGAAATCCGTTATGCGCCGGTCGCCAGCGTTGTTTTGGGATTTCGCCGCGAAGACGTAGCGCATCCGCTCGACGGCTTCGGAATGTTGATTCCGAAAATCGAAAATTTCAAAATTCTCGGCTCGATCTTTTCTTCGTCGCTGTTTCCAAATCGCGCGCCGGAAAATTCTGTTGTAATCACAAGTTATATTGGCGGCGAGCGACATCCTGAACTGACATTAAAATCGCCGGACGAATTGGTTGCGATGACACGCGATGATTTGCGCATTTTGCTCGGCGTAAAAGACGAACCGGTTTTCAAAAATGTTGCGCTTTATCCGAAGGCGATTCCGCAATATAATGTCGGCTACGGAAAATTCAAACAGGCGATGAACGAAATTGAAGCCAAGGCCGACGGCTTTTTTCTTGCCGGCCATTATCGCGACGGCGTTTCGTTGGGCGATTCAATTGTTTCCGGCTGCAATGTTGCCGAACACGTCGAAAACTTTTTATCAAAGTGAAAGGCATCTTGCTCGTCAACCTTGGTTCGCCGGATTCCGCTTCGGTTTCCGATGTGCGTCGTTACTTGAATGAATTTTTGATGGATGGCCGCGTGATTGATGTGGCATGGCCGGTGCGCCGGCTCATCGTCGGGATGATTCTCATCAATCGTCCGAAAGAATCCGCGCATGCTTACGAAAAAATCTGGACGAAGGAAGGTTCGCCGCTGGTCGTCACGGGTCGTAATGTGCAAAAAAAAATGCAGGAACGCATCCGGCCGCCGGTCGAACTGGCGATGCGTTATCAGAATCCTTCCATTGAAAGCGCCATTAAAAAATTAGCGGCAAAAAAAGTGGACGATGTGCTTTTGATCCCGCTGTTTCCGCATTACGCGATGTCGAGCTACGAATCCGCCGTCGAACGCGTAAAGAAAGTTGCCTCAAAACTTGCGCCGCAAATGAAAATCACCGTGCAGCAGCCATATTTTGACATGCCCGAATACATTGCCGCGCTCGTTGCCAGCGCGAAGGATTATTTGGAAACCGGCTATGACCATTTGCTGTTCAGCTTTCACGGCGTTCCCGAACGGCATTTGCGCAAATCCGACCCGACGCATTGCCACTGTCTCGTGAAAGAAAATTGCTGCGAAGTTTCAAACCCATCTCATGCGACGTGTTATCGCGCGCAATGTTTCAAAACCGTCTCGGCATTTGTGAGGGAAGCAAAAATTCCCGCCGGAAAATTTTCCATTTCCTTCCAATCACGTTTAGGCAAAGACCCATGGTTAAAACCTTACACGGATTTTGAGTTGGCGGAACTTCCGAAACGCGGCGTGAAAAAACTTTTTGTGATTTGCCCGGCGTTCGTTTCGGATTGCCTGGAAACGCTGGAAGAAATCGCCATTCGCGGCAAAGAAACATTTTTATCGGCTGGTGGAAAAGAATTTGCGCAAATCCCCTGCTTGAACGAACACCCGCGCTGGCTGGCGGCGTTGGAAAAAATGGTGAACGATTTTTGAACCGCCACAATCAGCGTCACGGTTTTTCGCGCATGACGCTGCTCAATCTCAATTTTACCGTGTCGGCAAGGCTGGCAATCCTTTTTTCTTTTTCGGCGCGACGCCAACGATTGGCTCGCATTTGTTGCTGCACAACGGGCAGAGGAACAGCGCGTGATAGCCTCCCTTGAGACGCATGATGCGCACGCAATGGTTGCACATCACGTCTTTGCAATGTGTGCATCGGTAAGTCGCCTGTTCCTGCGAACGGCGATTACAGGCGACGACTCCACCTTCGAGTATTGCCGGCGGTTTTGGGCGGTCGCGCTCGAATTTCGGGATCGCAATGTTGATGTCGGTGGATTCGACAAGCAATTTCACGTCGCCCAATCTGACTTCTTGTCCCGCGTCCAGCCACGCTTCCATGACAGGTTCGCCGTTGACAAACGTGCCATTGGTGGAATTGCAATCGTGGATATAAACACCATCATTCGACAACGCCAGCTCGCAATGCACGGACGAAACCGTTGAGTGATCAATGCAAATCTCGCAGTCCGGATCGCGCCCGACACGGTTGACGCCCAGTTGCAATTCCAGAATCCGATTTTCCAGACCCGCTGTTTTGATAAGAAGCCTGGCCATAATTTCTCCGAAACCTTCTGGGCTTTGCGCGCCGGAAAAATGGAAGTCGAGCGGAAAATAATCAGATGACAGCCAGGCCGTAAATCTTCTGCTAATCTTCGCGCAACGTTCAACTTTCCAAAACCGCCACGACCGCCGCGTATTGTTCCGTGTGGCTGATGCTGATGAGCAAATTTTTTGCTTTGCGCGATTTGAACAATTCCTTCCCTTTGCCGTGCAGAATCACAAACGGCTCGCCGGATTTTTTGTGGGCGATTTCCATGTCCTGCCATCCAAGCTGCGCACCGATGCCCGTGCCGAACGCCTTTGAAATGGCTTCCTTCGCCGCAAAGCGCGCGGCGACAAACGGCGCGGGGTTTTTGTGCGAGAGGCAATAGGCGGTTTCATCCGGCAGCAAAATCCGGTTCCCAAACCGTTCGCCAAATTTTTCGAGCGACGCCGTGATCCGCGCCACTTCGATGATGTCAATGCCGATGCCGAGGATCATAGACTCGTTGAAGGGTTGAAGAGTTCAAGCGTTGAAGCGAAAGTAGCCGACATATTTCAACGCTTCAACTCTTTAACGAATACGTTTTGCCTTCAATTCCTTCAGCAACGATTTCAAATCGAGCGTGTTGATCACGTCCTTTTGTTCCAACCAGCCTTTGCGCGCGCTGCCCGCGCCCAGCCGCAAAAATCCCGCGTGCTCGTTCCGGTGCGCGTCAGGATTGATGACGCATTTGACGCCTTTCGATTTTGCATACGGCCAGTGCCGCCAATCCAAATCGAACCGATGCGGGTTGCAATTCAACTCCAGCCACGTTCCCGTTTCGGCGCAAGCGTCAATCACCGCGCGTATATCCATCGGATACGGCTCGCGTTCCAAAAGCAAGCGCCCCGTCATGTGCGCGATGATGCGGACGTATTTATTTTCCGCCGCGCGAATCAGCCGCTTCGTATTTTCTTTTTCATCGTTGCTTGGAACGTGCAAACTCGCCACAACCAAGTCCAATTCAGAAAGAATTTCATCATCGAAATCCAATCCGTTTTTCAAAATGTCCACTTCAATTCCGGTCAACAGCCGGAACTCGCTGCCACGCTTCGCGAATTTCTCATTGATTTTTTTTATTTCAGGAATTTGTTGGCGCAGCCGTGCCGCATCCAAACCGTTTGCTTGAAACGAAGATTTTGAATGGTCGGTGATCGCCCAATACGCCAAACCCAAATTGTCCATGTATTCGGCGATTTCTTCCAAACGATTGTGGCCGTCGCTCCACGTTGAATGGTTATGCAGCGAGCCGCGCAATTGCGTCCATTCAATCAATTTCGGCAAATTATTTTTCTCCGCCGCCGCAAATTCACCCATGTCTTCGCGCAATTCCGGTTCGATGTAAGGCAAATCCAGTTTCTGAAAAATTTCATCTTCCGATTTGCATGGCACGAGCAATTTCGGGTCGCGCGTTTCTTCTTTCGATTTGAACAAACCGTATTCATTCAGCCGCAAGCCGCGCGCGATCGCCCGCTGCCGCATCACGATATTGTGTTCTTTGCCGCCGGTGAAATACATCAGCGCAAATGGAAATTCCTTGTCGCTCACGACGCGCAAATCGGACTGGATGCCGCCTTCCAAAATCACGCTTGCCTTCGTCGAACCTTTTGCCGTGACTTTGATGACGCCCGGCTGCGAAACGAAAAATTCAATCACGTCCGCCGGTTTTTTCGACGACGCCAGCAAATCAATGTCGCCGATGACTTCCTTGTGCCGTCGCAAACTGCCCGCCGCGCTGCAACGGATCACGTCGGGATGCGCGCGCAAATTTTCCAGCAACGGTTCGGCCAGTTTCAGCGCGTCGCTCAACAAATGTTTGCTCGCGTAAGTGCGCTTGCGCCCGATGCCTTCCAAAATGTTCGCCGCCGTTTTTTCCCCGAAACCCTCGAGTTTGGCGATTTTGCCGGACTTGCACGCCGCCTCCAGTTTTTCAATCGAATCAATTCCAAGTTTTTTGTGAAGCGTCTGGATTTTTTTCGGGCCGACGCCGGAAATTTCCAGCATTTCCAAAAATCCCGGCGGAATTGAGGACTTCAACTCGTCGCAGTATTTCAATTTGCCCGTCGTGACCATCTCCGTGATTTTTTGTTCCAGCGCTTCGCCGATGCCTTTGATTTCGCCGAGCCGCTTTTCCGCGACGATTTTTGCGAGCGGCTCGCTCAAATTTTCAATCGTCCGCGCCGCATTCGCGTAAGCGCGCGTCTTGAACGGGTTTTCGCCCTTCAATTCCAAAAGCGTCCCGATCTCGACCAAAATTTCCGCGACCTTGTCTTTGTCCATCCGACAAATATGACGTGCGATTTGGAAAGTTCAAATTTGTTTCTTCGCGTTCTTAATCATAATCTTAATCTTAATCGGCTTCCCGGTTCACTTTGGGATTACGATTAAGATCAGGATTATGATTAAGAGGAAAAATTTGCCCGTTGCGCTGACCATCGCCGGTTCGGACAGCGGCGGCGGCGCAGGCATCCAGGCCGATTTGAAAACCTTCGCCGCGCTCGGCGTCCACGGCGCGAGCGCGATTGCCTGTTTGACCGCGCAAAATCCCAGGCGCGTTTTGGGAATCGAACCCTGCTCGCCCAAAATGTTGCGGCAGCAAATCGAAGCTGTGTTTGAAGAGTTGAAACCGCGCGCGGTGAAAACCGCGATGTTATTTTCGGCGGAAAATGTGAAAGTTATCGCCGAATTTTTCCAGAACGGATTTTCTCCCTCTCCTCAACGAGGAGAGGGCCGGGGTGAGGAGGCCAAAATTTCCAAACTCCAATCCCCTCACCCCGGCCCTCTCCCCGCTTTGGCGGGGCGAGGGAGAAAATTTCCGCCGCCGCTGATCGTTGACCCAATTTTGGTTTCCACCAGCGGCGCAAAATTGCTCGAACCAAAAGCGATTGCAAAACTGAAGGAACAATTATTGCCGCTGGCCACGCTTGTCACGCCAAATTTGTCTGAAGCAGAAATTTTAAGCGGCCAAAAAATTTCTTCGATTGAAGGAATGCGCGAAGTCGCAAAAAAAATTCATTCGCAATTCGGCTGCGCGGTTTTAATCAAAGGCGGCCATTTGAAAAATATGGACGAAGCGGCGGACATTTTCTTCGATGGAAAAACTGAATTACTTTTGTCCGCGCCGTTTGTCAAAGGCGTCCGCACGCACGGCACGGGCTGCGTTTATTCTGCCGCCGTTTGCGCCGCGCTGGCGCTTGGAAATGATTTGCCGCACGCTGTCCAAATCGGGAAGCGATTCGTGACAAAAGCAATTTCAGAAAGTTACAAAATAGGGAACCATTTTGCGTTGGGAAATTTTTAATGGTAGGGAAAGCTGCTGCTTTGCCCTAATTAACGGCGGCGCAGCAACGCCGCCCTACCAATTTAAGGCCTCCGCAATCGGAAGAATCGCGCAGCATTCGGCGCGTTGACCGGAATCACATTTTGATTGTTCGTGAAAACCGGCGACGGAATATTATTCGTGCTCCAAATTTGCGGTGATAAAAGATTGGTTGTTGATTCGACGACAAAGCCGTCGGGATAAACCGGCCAGGACAAATTTAGATTTGTTCCCGACTTTGCCGTGTTCAGCGAGGATGAAAAAAATTCCCAAGCAAGCGCATAAGTTTCACTGCCGTTGTTGCCAACGCCGCCGCCTTTCCAAACCTGCACGTCGTAACGTCCTGGCGCGAGCTTCGGCAGAAAAATATGCTCGACGTTGTCCACCAGGCTCGTGCTGCACATGACAAGGTTGCTATTGGCCGCATCATAGAAAAAAAGATCGAGATTTTTCGGCGCAATTGGCGTTGGGTTGGAAGGACGATTCCAAGCCAGCGTGATGGTGGCGGTGAACGTGGCGTTGCCCATCGCATTTGTGACATTAAAAAAATAATGGTTCACGGCGTCAAGCGCCGACGGATGCAGGACGCTGGTAATCGTTTCAAAGTCCCAACCGCTCAATGCGGAAATTGAATTGGTCACGGTAATGGGCGGATGCGCCGCGCCTGTTGAAACGGTGGTCGCCACAAAATTGGTGCGTTTGCCGCCGGCGAGTTGTTTGTAGGAATTGAAAACGTTCAACACGCCCGCGCCATAACGCGCATCGAGCGGCGATGAAGTTGAATTTGTCCAACCCGCAGGTTTGATGGCGCCGTTCAACAACAGTGCCTTCACCGTGCGAATGTCGGTTGCAGAATTGGTGTCGCTGCCGCCGTCGCCGCGCGTCCCGGCTTGCATCAAAATCGCACCGGCACCGGCAACTTGCGGCGTTGTGTAACTCGTTTCCGCAAAACCCGGCGCGATGATGTCGGGCTTGCTTCGTCCATCGGTCGTAGGGCCGCCGGGCGAACTAAAGGAGCCGACGCCAATGCCGTTGTAGCAGGTCGCCGGCGAAAAAATTGGCGGGCCGGCCACGCCGGATAGAAACAAGACATTGTTCTGCGCGGCGTAATTATCGTAAAGCTGATCGTCATTTGTGTCATAAACGCCAAAAGTAAAACTTTGATTAACGATGCGTTCGGAAATCGGAAGTCCGAGTCCAATATAATGATTGATAAAATAATTCGCTTCGTAATTATCCGCATGGACGATGTTTGTCGCTACGCCGTTCGCAATCCCATAATAATTTGCGGCCACCGAATCCGCGTGACCCGACTCGGCCCCCACGGCATTTGGAAAAGTTGTCGCCGTGCCGAGGCTGGAAGTATAGGTAAACAAGCTCGTCGGCTGACCAACCGCGCCGGGGTTGACTTCCCAATTTGCAGCTGCGCCGTCGCCCGCTTCCGGCTGCCCTACTTGCACGCCAGCGCCGTTCAAGTTGGTGGTCGTTGCCCGCAACAACGTCACCCCAATCGTATCCAGGGTGGATGCGCGCGCTGCGGCGACCCCGGCAACGACTGAAATCAACAGGATTCTCAACAAGCTTTTCATGGGAATTCCTGCACAGAAGATAATTTCATTTTGTCAAAAAGTCCAAGCGGCAAAAGCATCGCTGACATTTCACGATGAAACGCTAGACTGTCATCGTGTCCGACACGCTCGTCGTCAACGAAATCTATTTGAGCCTGCAAGGCGAAAGCACCTTCGCCGGGCTGCCGTGCATTTTCATCCGCCTCACCGCGTGCGATTTGCGCTGCTCTTATTGCGACACGGCGTATGCTTTCACTGAAGGCAAAAAAAAATCGCTCGCGGAAATTTTAGCCGAAGTCAGAAAACTGGCCGAATCATTTTCCGACTCAAAATTCAAAATTCAAAATTCAAAATTGCCTTTGGTTGAATTGACCGGTGGCGAACCGCTGCTCCAAAAAAATTCTTTGCCGCTGATGAAATCGCTTTGCGACGACGGCTTCACCGTTCTCATCGAGACCAGCGGCGCACATGATATTTCGCGAGTTGATCCGCGCGTCCGCCGCATCATGGATTTGAAATGTCCGAGCAGCAGCGAAGTTGAGCGCAATCGTTTTGAAAACATTTCACATTTGAAGTCCACCGACGAAATCAAATTCGTCATCGGCACAATTGAAGATTACGAATGGGCGAAAGAGCAAATTGTTAAATACAATTTGGAAAAAATTTGCCCGCTGTTGTTTTCGTGGGTGCATCCGCTCGCGCCGGAACAGCAAAATAAATCGCTGAAAAAAGTTCCGGCAGGTCAAACACCAATTTCACGAAAAGATTTGGCAGAAAAAATCATCGCCGACGCGTTGCCCGTGCGTTTTCAAATCCAACAACACAAAATAATCTGGTCGCCCGAACAACGGGGCGTTTAATTCGCGTGAAAACGAAACAAGTCATCGAACTGCTCCGCGACCACGAATCGCGGAACATTGTCCACATTGAACCCGACGGCTCGTGGCCGATTGTCTGGGAGCGCGCGAAAGACGTTTTCGTTTGGGACGCCGATGGCAAAAAATATCTCGATTTGACCGGCGCATTCGGCGTTGCCGCCGCTGGACATGCAAATTCAAATGTCGTCAAAGCCGGCCAAAAACAAATGGCAAAACTTTTGCACGCGATGGGCGACGTGCATCCGCACGCGCGCAAAGCGGAACTCGCACAAAAATTAAGCCAAGTAACTTTTGAGCGCTGGAACAAAAAGTCCGGCAAAACTATTTTTTGCAATTCCGGCTTTGAAGCCGTCGAGGCTGCACTTAAAACGGCAATCCTCGCCACCGGCAAACACGGCGTTGTCGCCTTTTCTGGTGCGTATCACGGGCTTGGCTACGGCGCGCTCAACGCCACACATCGCGATTTTTTCCGCAGCCCGTTCCAGTCGCAGCTCCGCGAGTTCGGCAATTTCGTTTCCTTTCCTAAAAAATCTTCCGACCTGGCGACGACTGAATTTCAGATCCGCAATCTTTTCCGGCGCGGCTGGGTCGGCGCGATTCTCGTTGAGCCGATCCAAACGCGCGGTGGTATCAACATTCCGCCGCCGGAATTTCTGCCAATGCTGCGAAAATTGTGCGATGAATTTGGCGCGCTTTTGATTCTCGACGAGATTTACACCGGTTTTGGCCGCACTGGAAAATGGTTCGCGTGCGAACATCACAACGTCGTTCCCGATTTGATTTGTCTCGGCAAGGCGCTGACCGGCGGCTTTCCGCTTTCTGCCTGCGTGGGTCGCGCCGAACTCATGGACGCCGCGTGGCCACAATCCAAAGGCGAAGCGATTCACACCAGCACATTTCTTGGCCATCCCGTCGGTTGCGCGATGGCGCTGGCGCAAATCGCCGAAATTGAAAAATTGAAATTGCCGCAAGCCGCCGCTGAACTCGGAAAATTTTTGCTCGGTGAATTGCAAAAAATTTCCCATGACAAATTTCAGATCACCGTGCGCGGACTCGGATTGCTCGCTGGAATTGAATTGCGCCGACACGACGGATCGCCCGCGACGACCGAAGCATTTTCTGCAATCAAAGCTCTTTTGCAGCGCGGCTACATTTTACTGCCGGAAGGCGAGCACGGAAACGTCATCAGTTTTTCACCGCCACTGACGATTTCAAAAGCGCAGCTTGCAAAGGCTGTGAACGAATTGAAAAAGATTTTAACCACGGATTACACGGATTAACGGAAAATAAATCCGCGTAATCCGCGGTTTCAAAAATGAAACTTACTGAAATGCGTGAACTGCTGGCGGCACGAGACATTCAACTCACCAAATCGCTCGGCCAGAATTTTCTGCATGACGCCAACCAATTGCAAAAAATTGTTGAGGCGGCGGAATTATCGAAAGCCGATAAAGTTTTTGAAATCGGGCCGGGACT
>DASQOZ010000056.1:0-54673 GCA_035644195.1 Candidatus Methylomirabilota bacterium
CGGACAAGGCGAAGATTGAAAATCTTTACTGGGAAATCAGCCGCGAAGTCGTGCAAAGTTTCAAAGGCCAGCCTTTCGCGCCCGAGGAAATCCAAAAGCTCGAGGATTCGCTTGGCGACCAGTATCTCTGCAATTTTTCCGTCTTCCAATCGCTGCTCGACCATTGGGCGCTCGGACAACTGTTTCCCATCATGCCCGTCGGCCGCCTGAACGAACGCCCGACGCACGAGGCCACGCTCGTTGACATCACCTGCGATTCCGACGGCCAGATCAACAAGTTCATAGATTTCCGCGACGTGCGCGACACATTGCCGCTGCACGAACTTCAGACGAACGGAAATGGGAACGGAAATTCAAATGGAAAACCCGATCCATATTTCATCGGATTTTTCCTGATGGGCGCGTATCAGGACATCATGGGCGACCTGCACAATCTTTTTGGCCGCGTCAACGAAGTCCACGTTTTTCTCGAACCCGACGAACCGAGCGGCTATTACATCGAGGAAATCATCGAGGGCAACACCATCATCCACTCGCTCGCGGCGGTGCAATACGACGAGAATGAATTGAAACGCCAGATGAAGGCGCAGATGGACGAAGCCATCAAATCCGACCGCATGAAACCGTCCGAAGCCATGCGCCTGCTCGATGATTACGAACGCGGGCTGAAGGCTTACACTTATTTGAGTTTTTGAAATGAAGAAATATGAAATTCTTCAAATTCACTACTGATAAAATTACAAAGCGTCTCCGTTGGGTGATGGTCTGCGTTATTCTTTTCGATAAGTTCAATACCCTCCTTGGCCAGCCTAATACCTATTGGCAACATCCTGAAACCGTAGATGAAATAAATCGTGGCGTTCACTATTTTTTGAGCAAAGGTCTGCCGATTTACCTTCTTGACTCATTGATTACGATCTCTTTGTTATTTCTGTTTGTCTCAATCATCTCAAGGAAGATAGCTCTAATTGTCATATTCACTGTTATTCTCAATCATTACTTTGGAGCTTCATTTTGGTTATGCTATCACTGGAATTTTGGCATTGGAGGACCCTTAATTTATGGCATCATATTAAGCACGATAATTGTTTTATTGGTATTTCCAACGCCCGACAAAACAAGCTCCGAAAAATCTTTCCCAAATAAACCAGACGCCTGATTCTGCATTTCCCCGATGACGCCGCCCAACGCCGAACTGCTCCGCTCGCTCGGCAAACTCGCGCGCGGATTGTCCGCGCTGTTCTGGAGCCTGCCGGCAACACTGATCATTTGCGTGGAAACGGCAAATGCCCAAATGCTGAAACCCATCGGGATTATTCCCGCGCTCGTGGCCAACGGCTTGTTGTTTTTCGGGCTTTGGCAGATGAGCGATTTCCAAAAACAGGAGCGCCCGTGGCGAAATGTCCTCGACCGTGCTAAACTTCTTGCCATCGTCAACCTTGGCCTTTGCCCGTTTCTCTACTGGCAAAACAAAATGCCGCAGCAACTTTTTTTCACGGCGGCGATTTTCATCCTTATTCTTTCGTCGCTGTTGTTTTTATTCAACCTGAACATCGTCCTCAAACAACTCGGCGCGATGTTGCCGGATGAAACATTGCGACATGAGACAAAAGAATTCACTTTGTTCAATCGTTGGCTGCTCGTGCTGTGGCTGGTTTTCGTGGCCGCTTCGATCCTTGCGCTGGAATTTGGTTTGCAAACGCGATTCGATCAAACCGTTTGGATGTGGATCGAACGCGGCGCAATCGCTATCTTGCTTTTTCTCGGCCTTACGCCGCTCGCCGTGACCATGGCGCTGATTTGGAAGACCAAAGAAGTCATTTTCGATGGCGTTTTCGGCGCGCGACAATAACACGGCTTGCTTCACGGACGAAATTTCTGCTAAAGTCCGCGTCCTTTTCACATGAAACAAAACGTCCTGTCAAAAATGGGCCGGCGCACCGGCGTGCCGCCTATCTCCTGGCTTATGCAAACCGCGCTCACGCGGCCAAAACTCATTTCGCTCGCCGCCGGTTTCACGGACAATTCCACTTTGCCAGTCGAAATTTCGCGCAAGCTGCTCAATGAGATTTTGAGTTCGCCCAAAACCGGACAGCCCGCGCTGCAATACGGCATCACCGCCGGAGAAATGAATCTGCGCTTGCTCACCGCGAAGCATCTGCAAAAACTCGACGGCGGATACGACCGCGCGCATTCGCCGGAGCACGTCATCATCACCGGCGGATCGCAGCAATTGCTTTACATGACGCTCGAAGCGCTCTGCGACGAAGGCGACATCATCCTTGTAGAAGACCCGACCTATTTTGTTTTCTTGAGCATCCTCCAAAGTCGCGGCATCAAGGCGCGTGGCGTGAAACTTGAACCCGACGGAATTGATTTGATTTACCTCGAGCAAGTTTTGGAACGGCTGAAAAAATCCGGCGAACTTCGCCGCGTCAAAGCGCTTTACCTCGTCACCTATTTTCAAAACCCGACCGGCGCAACGACTTCGCTCGCGAAAAAATCCGCTGCGCTGAAGTTGCTGAAAAAATTCGAACGCGCCGCCGGACATCCGATTTATCTGCTCGAAGATGCCGCGTATCGCGAATTGTCTTTTGCTTCAACTCCCTCGCCCCGCCCAAACGGGGAGAGGGCCGGGGTGAGGGGATTTGAGTTTGAGACAAAAGGCCTCCTCACCCCAACCCTCTCCTCCGTTGGCGGAGGAGAGGGAGAAAATATTCCACCGACCGCGCTCACGTTGCCCGGCGCGGCGGAACGCGTGATTTACACCGGCACTTACAGCAAGCCCTACGCGCCCGGCGCGCGCGTCGGCTTCGGCATTTTGCCCGAACCGCTGTTCACGACCGTCCAGCGCATCAAGGGCAACCACGATTTCGGCACGGCGAATTTGCTGCAACAACTTTTGGCCGGCGCGCTGTCGTCGGGGCTTTACGACCAGCACGTTGCGAAGGTGCAAAAAAATTACGCCCGCAAGGCGCGCGTGATGAAGCAAGCGCTCGCGGAACATTTTCCGGCGAACGTGGAGATTTGGGAATCCGGCGGCGGACTTTATTTCTGGGCGCGATTGCCGAAACACATTTCCGCCGGCGTGAAATCAAAAGTGTTTCAATCCGCGCTGAAAGCCGACGTGCTCTACGTTCCCGGCGAACTCTGCTACGCCGACGATCCGTCACGAACGAAACCGGACAACGAAATGCGCATCAGCTTCGGCAGCGCGAACGAGGAAAACATCCGCAAAGGAATCACGCGGCTGGGCAAGGTGCTGAAGAAATTTTTGCAACCTGCCTAGTTTTTAGTCGGTATCGCTCTTGATGTTTTCGAAAGCGACGCGATGAACATACCGCATATGATCCTCGGTCTTTTTGGCATCTTGATATTCGGTGGACAACTGCGCTTCAGCGGCGGCGCGCATGAAGTTTCGTCAATGGCGGAAGCGAACGCGCGATGAAAGGCTGATGATGCTTTTATCTGGGCTTTAAGATAGTCCTCCTTCGCTTTTGCTTCTGCGACCTCATTTCTTTTTTTTGTGGCAACCCAAACCCAAAGCAACACCCCAATCCCAAGCATTATTCCGTAATCAGGAAAATTTGCTCGCTTATATTGGTCTTCGGAAACTTTCTCTGCGGGATAGTATTTACCATTTTCGTCTTCTTGGCCTGGCAAGATGCCGGAACCTTTGTGATTTGCTGTTTCCACAAGATACATCATCGAAAGGCCGATGATAAAGCCGAGTCCAGCACCCCAAAGCATCAAGCTATTGAGTATCCAGATCGAGTCGGTGCGGGTAAGTAACATGAGCAGAACTATGCCAATTAAAACAAGGATGATGGTGACAACCGTGTGTATGGTGCCACTTAACGATTGAGAATTGCACCACACTGCTAAAATGCAGATGTTAAGTAAGAAGCCGACTAATTTGAGTGTGGTTTTCATGTTGTGATTTTTTTTCGTTTCACAATTTCGACTTTGCGACCGAATAAAATTTCTTGCAAGCGCGAATTCAACCCGGCGGCCATGCCATTTTGCGTCCGCCGAGAATGTGGACGTGCAGGTGCGGCACGGTTTCGCCGCCGTCCGCGCCGTTATTTGAACTTCGCAAAAATTTTATTGGCTTCTTCAAGCGTTTCCTTCGAGCCGATGTCATACCAGATGCCGGGCACGCGCCATGTGTAGAACGGCGTGCGCGGATAAAGCCATTGCACGAGGCGGCCGGGCTGGTCGGGATTGTTGCCCTCGGCGATGTATTGCTTGATGAGCGGAATCGAATTTTTCGGATAAAAATACAGCGCGATGCCGGTGAGCGTGCTGGTCGGGTTTTTTGGCTTCTCCTCGAAGAAAGTGATATTGCCTTCACCATCGGTGGAAATGGAATTGTATTTTTTGATCTCTTCCAGATTGCCGACGTCATAGACGGCCAAAACGGGCGCATTTTTCTCGCGGCAAAATTTTCCGTAGTCCGTCAATTTATCGCTGAACAGATTGTCGCCCGCGACGACAATCAAATCGTCGTCCACATTTTGCGTTTTGAGGACGTAATTCATGTCGCCGATCGCGCCGAGCTTGTTCGTGTCGTCGGTCGAGCCGTCGTTGACGATGGTGAAATTCAATTTCGATTTCGTCGCGCCGTAATTGTCCGCCCATTTTTGGAAATGGCCGGCGAATTTCGCGTTCGTCACGACATAGACGCGGTCAATGCCGCCGATGGGCGCGAGATTGTCGAGCACGTGCTCAATCATCGGCTTGCCGGCGACGGGCAGGAGCGGTTTGGGTTGCGTGAGCGTGAGCGGATAAAGTCGCGTGGCATATCCGGCGGCGAGAATGATGACTTTCATTTTTTAATTTAACCACGAATGGACACAAATAAACACTAATTACAAAACAAGCCGTTCCCATTCAAGCTTTGGGTTTTTGAAGCAGAGGCTCATTTTCGGGATTTTTCTCCCTCTCCTCCCAAAAGGAGGAGAGGGCTGGGGTGAGGAGGCCAAATATTTTTCAATCTTAAATCCCCTCACCCTGACCCTCTCCCCGCCAAGCGGGGAGAGGGAATTAATTCAAAGTAAGTCACTAACTTTTTTGAAATCCATTCGCGGTTCAACTTTTCTCAAACAAGCTCGGCGCAGAAGCGCGCGCCAATTCCTGGCAGCGCGTGTAAATTTCTGACGGCGAATCGCAGTTCAAAGCAAATTCCGCCAATGCCTGGGCTTCGTTTAATTTCAACCGGCGGATGATATATTTGACTTCCGGCACGACGGGCGGCGCGGCGCTCAATTCGTCCACGCCGAGACCGATGAGCAACGGCGCGAGCACGGGATCGCCGGCGATTTCACCGCATACGCCGGCCCAGATGCCATTTTGATGCGCGGCGTCAATCGTCATCTTGATCAAACGCAGAATTGCCGGATGCGTCGGTTCGTAAAGGTGCGAAACTTTTTCGTTCGTGCGGTCGGCGGCGAGCGTGTATTGGATCAAATCGTTGCTGCCGATGCTGAAAAATTTCACATGCTTCGCGAGCGCGTTGGCGATGAGCGCGGCAGACGGAATTTCAATCATCGCGCCGATCTTCATTTCCTCGTTGAACGGAATTTTTTCCGCACGCAATTCTTCTTTGCATTTTTCGACCATCGCATTCGCCTGCTTCAATTCGTCGAGGCCGGAAATCATCGGATACATCATTTTCACTTTGCCTTCGACGCTGGCGCGAAGGATGGCGCGAAGCTGGGCGCGGAACATTTCCGGCTGCGCGAGGCAAAAACGGATCGCGCGCCAGCCGAGAAATGGATTCATCTCCTGCGCAAGTTGCAGGTGCGACGCGAATTTATCGCCGCCCAAATCCAGCGTGCGGATGATGACGGGATGCGGCTTCAGCGCGGCGGCGACTTCGCGATAGACTTTGTATTGCTCTTCCTCGGTCGGCAGACTTTCGCGGTTGATGAACAGAAATTCCGTGCGAAAAAGCCCGACACCTTCTGCGCCGTGCGCAATCACGGGTTCAATGTCATTTTGATCTTCGATGTTCGCGGAAAGGTGAATGATTTTTCCGTCGAGCGTGACGGCGGGCTGCGTTTTGATCTCGACGAGTTTTTCTTCGAGCGACGCCTTGCGTTTCAGCAACTGGCCGTATTCAAAAAGCGTCTGGTCGGTCGGATTGACGATGACCGTGCCGTTGTAGCCGTCGAGCAGCGCGTAATCACCGTTTTCCAATTCTTCGCTGACGGTTTGCAATCCGACGACGGCGGGGATGTCGAGCGACCGCGCGAGAATCGCCGTGTGGGAAGTCTGCCCGCCGATGTCCGTCGCAAAGCCGAGCACAAATTTTTTGTTCAATTGCGCCGTGACGGACGGACTCAAATCGTGCCCGATCAAAATGCACGGCTCGGTGATGTGCCGCAAATCGAAGGTGTCTTTTACTTCGAGCAAATTGTCGAGAACGCGGGCGGCGAGGTCGTGCATGTCGGCGGCGCGTTCGCGAAGATACTCGTCGTCCACGCCGGCAAGGGCTTCGATATAACGTTCCGAAACGGTGTGAAACGCAAATTCCGCGTTCACTTTTTGCTCGCGGATCAATTTGATGACTTCATCCACGAGCACTCGGTCTTCGAGCATCAGCAAATGCGCGTCGAAAATGTCGCCTTCCTTTGCGCCCATGTTTTGGACGACTTTGCGCTGCACGTCGGAAATTTGTTTTCGTGTTTTGCCGAGTGATTGTTCAAAGCGCTGGATTTCCTGTGGAACGTCCTTTTCTTCGATTTCGCGCCGCGAAATGAAATGGCGCGTCCGGTGCATGACGAGAATCTTCCCGCGACAAACGCCGGCGGAAACGGCGATGCCGCGATACACTTTCTCTCCTTTGAGTTGTGCTGACATCGTGTCTGACAAGAAATAGCCGAACGCTTTCGCGTTGAAAAGGAATTCCGCTGGAAAAATTAGAAGGCAGGGCTGCGCTGCCGCGCAGCCAAAAAACCAGGCGGCGCAGCAGCACCGCCCTACCAATTACGCCCGTTCCATATATTTGCCCGTGCGCGTGTCCACTTTGATTTTTTCGCCGGTCTTGATGAATAGCGGCGCCTGCACCGTGATTCCCGTCTCGACCGTGATGGCTTTCTGCACATTGTTCGCCGAATCGCCGCGAACACCTTCCGGCGCATCGGTCACGGTGAGAACAACGCTCGATGGTAATTCGATGGAAACCGCCTTGTCGTCAACGAACGTCACCGTCACCGTGGCGTTCTCCACGAGAAAATTTTTTGAATCGCCAATCAATTCCGCCGCGAGCGTGACTGTTTCATAATTTTCCGGGTCGGTGAAAACGTAATCCGCGCCGTCCTTGTAGCTGAATTCCATTTTCTTGGCGATCATCGGGATGGGTTCGATTTTTTCCGTCGAACTGAACCGCACGTCGGAAGATTTGCCGGTGCGGATGCTGCGGAGCGTCGCCTGCACGAACGCGCGCAAGTTGCCCGGCGTGCGATGCTGCATGTCGAGGACGACGGAAATGTCGCCGTTGTAATTGATCGCCATGCCGCGTCGAAGGTCACCTGCTGTTGCCATAAGATAAAAATGTTTTGCGCCGGAATTTTTCCAAGCGCGAGCCGAGGAAAATAACAGAAAATCGCTCGAAAGCAAGGGCAGCTTTTCAAGCAACCCGTCCGGCGGAAAATTGCTTTGCGGGATTGACCAGCGGCAGGTTTGTCATCGCGGAAAAATCTGAAAAATTCAGCGTCACAATCGCCGCGCATTTTGCTTTTTCCGCAGCGGCGCAATGCAGCCAGTCATGGATATTTCTGCCTTGAACATTCTCCGCCACCGCGCGTTCCAAGGATTCAAAAACATCGGCGGTGGTTAAATCAACGAAAGTGATTTTTGAAAATGTTTCACGCGCTGCCGCCGCCGCCCGCTTTGGAGAAATTTTTTCTTTTTTCTCCTGGCCTTCAACCATCGTCAAAACGCCTGTGCCGGTGAGCGTGGAATAAAATTCAGCCAGTGTATGCGTGCGCGTGATGCCTTCAGGTTGAAGATTAAGTTTGCGGGCGCGAATCATCGCGCTGGTGTCCAGATAAACACTCATTCGCGCGCTTCATCTATTGCCTTCAGGATCGCTTCGTCGGACATTTCAGACGCGCAAAATTCTTCCAGCGATACCAGCCGCGTTTCCACTTCCGGCACGATCCGCGCAATCGGCCGTCCATGCTCGGTGATGACGACGCTTTTTCCGCTGTGCAAAGGACGCATCACTTTGCGCGGATGTCGTTGAAGTTCAGTCAATGTTGCTTGCATAAAGTTAAAATACACATTTTCTGTATTTTAATCAAGTGAATAACTGTCTGTTGACCCACTAAATCGAGTGTGTTACAAAAGAGCAACCACAATTAGCTGTGGTTTTATGCGTTGTCCCAAATGCGGCTGTCAGGATGACAAAGTCATTGATTCGCGTGCCTCGCGTGAAGGCGCGACCATCCGCCGCCGCCGCGAATGCGAAAAATGTCATCATCGCTTCACGACTTACGAGGAAGTTGAACACGAAGGCTTGATGGTTCTCAAGCGCGACGGACGACGCGAGGAATTTTCGCGCGAAAAACTTTTGGCCGGCATCAAGAAAGCCTGCCAGAAACGTCCCATCAGCCCCAAAGCGATGGAGGATCTGGTGGACCACATCGTCGCCGTCGTGACGGAAAAATTTGAAAGCGAAGTTCCCGGCGATTTCATCGGCAAAATGGTCATGGACGGTTTGCGCGAACTGGACGAAGTCGCTTACGTCCGCTTCGCGAGCGTGTATCGCCGGTTTCAAGAAGCAACCGACTTCGTGCAAGAAGTCAAAAAATTGGAGGCTGCAAAATGATCGCACTCAATTCGGATTGCCTGTTGTTCCAACTCGCCAACGGCGAAAGCGTTCCCTGTTCCGCCGAAATGATCTGCATCGAAGTCCACGGCAATTCCAGCGGACTGCTCGACCCGGAAATGCTGCGCCACGCCGCCGCGTCCGTTTTTCATTATTTCAAAATTGAACTCGAGCGCGAAACCGTCACTGTGGGCGAATTTGCCGGCGCGCTGGAAAAAGTGTTGCGCGGATTCGGATTGGTCCTTCGCGCCGGAACGCCGGAATCATCGGCGTTTGATGTTCTTGAAGCCGACCTTCGCCTGATCGCGCGCGAATCGGGACTTGAGCTTTTCTTCTTTCCGAAATTGCGCGACGCGCTTCGCACGCAGCTTCGCCATTCGCCGCGCGTGCTGCGTTTTCGCGGGCTGCGCGGCTGCGTCAAGCAACTCTCCGGCGCGCGACGCTGGAGTTGCCGCTGCGAAAAAATGCAGGAGCAGATTGTCGAATATTTGCGCGGCTGTTTGACTGCCGAACAAAATGAATGCGCGCTCGTCGTGGAATAATTCGAATTTGGTAGCAGCCGACGTGAGTCGGCTCAAATTAAAATCAGAGCGAACTCACGTTCGCTGCCACAAAAATCCGTGTAATCCGTGGTTCCAAATATGAGCAAAACCCTGTTTGAAAAAATTGCCACGCGCGAAATTCCGGCGCACATCGTTTACGAAGATGATTTGCTTCTCGCTATCCGCGACATCAATCCGCAAGCGCCGATACACGTTCTCATTTTTCCAAAAAAGGTAATCCCGCGAATCGCCGAGGCGAAAATCGAAGATGCAAACATTTTGAGCCATTTATTGCTCAAAGCCGCCGACGTTGCGAAGCAACTGTTTCTGAAAGAGGGCTACCGATTGGTCATCAACAACGGACCGAACGGCGGCGAAACTGTCCCGCATCTGCATTGTCACATTCTCGGCGGACGCCACATGGGCTGGCCGCCGGGCTGATTTATTTTGTCGTGACGACGACGTAATTCTTTTTGCCTTTGCGGAGGAGAATGATTTTATTGAATTGCAAATCACTTGAAGCCACAACTCGTTGAAGATTTGTCTCGCGTATATTGTTCACATAAACGCCACCTTCCTCGACTTTTTTTCGAGCTTCGCCTTTGGAAGAGCAGAGCTTTGCATTGACCAACAATTCAACCAGTGGAATTCCTTTCCCTTCAATAAAGGAACTTGCCTCCACACTAAAATTTGGAAGGTCCTCTATCATCATGCCCAATAGGGCGATGGCACTTATTGAAGCTGTATGTCCCTCAACCAGATTTTTAATCTGTGACTCAAGTGTGTTTCCTTGCACGTTTTCTCGTATTGAACCGAACAGAAGTTTGCTTGCTTCTTCCACTGCAAAGGCTGCTGACTTTCCGTGAATCAATTCAGTTGCTGCTTTGGCGAGAGATTGATGCGCCTCGCGTGCGCCTGGATTTTCCATGTGCTTCTTTTCCAACGATTCAATTTCTTCGCGTGAAAGGAATGTGAAGAATTTCAAATAGCGAATCACGTCGCGGTCGTCCGTGTTGATCCAAAATTGGTAGAAGCGATAAACGCTCGTGCGTTTCGGGTCGAGCCAGATTGCGCCCGCCTCGGTTTTTCCAAATTTTGTGCCGTCAGCGTTCGTAATGAGCGGAAGCGTCAGACCGAAAACCGTTTTGCCCAGTTTTTTCCGGCACAAATCAATTCCCGCTGTGATGTTGCCCCATTGGTCGCTGCCGCCGATTTGCAGTTCGCAATTCTGGTCGCGCGCCAGAACCATGAAATCAAACGCCTGCAACAGCATATAGCTGAACTCGGTGTAGCTGATGCCGGTCTCGCGGTCTTCCATGCGCGCGCAGACGGATTCCTTGGCAATCATCTGGTTGACGGAAAAATGCTTCCCGATGTCGCGCAGAAAATCCAAATAAGAAATGTTTTGCGTCCAACTTGCATTGTCCACGAGCTTTGCAGGATTATTGGCCGGAGTTTTTGCTGCGTCGAATTCAAGCAGCTTCGCGAGCTGCACTTTCACGCTGGCGATGTTGCGGTCGAGAATTTCCTTCGTGAGCAATTGACGCTCTTGAGTTTTTCCACTTGGATCGCCGATGGAACCCGTCGCGCCGCCCGCGACAGCAATTGGATTGTGACCGCCGATTTCTTGAAATCTCCGCAGCGCGAGTAATGGAACCAAATTGCCGACGTGCAATGAATCTGCCGTCGGATCGAAGCCGCAGTAAAGCGTGATTGGCGAAGAAATTTTCTTTTCCAATTCCGCCGCGTCGGTGCAATCGGCGATGAGGCCGCGCCATTTCAGTTCTTCCAGAATGCTCACGCGACAAGGCTAATTCGCCAACGACAAATTGCCAATTGCTTTCGTGAGCCATAAACTCCGCGCGATGTCGCAAATGTTGAAATCGTCCGGCGCGATGGCCGCCGCCACGTTGTTGAGCCGCGTGCTGGGCATGGTGCGCGAAATCGTCTATGCGCGGTTCATGGGCGACGGCTGGGTCGCGGGCGCATTTCAATTCGCGTTCACGATTCCAAATTTGTTCCGGAGATTGCTCGGCGAAGGCGCACTGACGGCGGCGTTCATCCCAATTTTCAAAGAGAAGGAAAAAATCCACGGCGAGCGCGAAATGTGGCGCGCGGCCAACGCCGTCATTTCCGGCCTCGTCATCGCGGCGGCGGCCATCATCGGAATCGTGATGCTCGGAATTTCCGTCGCGCTGGATTTTCACCACTTCGCCGAAAAAACGGAACTCATGCTGCAACTGCTGCGCGTGATGTTTCCCTGCATGCTGTTCGTGTGCCTCGCGGCGGCGTTCATGGGGATGCTCAACGCGCGCGGCCATTTTTTCATCCCGGCGATGGGCGCGACGATGCTCAACGTCGTGATGATCACGTCGGTTCTCTGGCTCGCGCCAAAATTCGGGGCTGAATTGCACGAACAAATTTTCGCGCTTGCATATGGCGTGCTCGCGGCGGGAGTCGCGCAGGCGGCGTTTCAACTGCCGACGCTCTGGCACGACGGCTTCCGCTACGAATGGGTTGCGCCGCTGAAAAATGAAACTGTGCGGCTCGTCGTGACGCGGATGATTCCGGGAACAATCGGCGTTGCCGCGTTTCAATTGAACGTGACAATCGTGCTGGCCATCGCGTTTTGGGTCAGCCCGCAAATCGTCGCGTCGTTCAACTACGCCGTGCGGCTGATGGAACTGCCACAGGGAATGTTCGGTATCTCGCTGGCGACGTATTTGCTCCCGACGCTTTCGAGCCTCGCCGCCGAAAAAAATTATCCCGAATTTCGCGCGACGCTGCGGCACGGCGTCGGCTCGCTGCTTTTTTTGAATCTGATCGCCGCTGTTTTGCTCGTAGTTCTGGCCGAGCCGATTGTGCGGCTGATTTACGAGCACGGAAAATTCAATGCCGATTCGACGTTACGCGCAACACTCGCGTTGCAATGCCTCGCGCCGGGACTTGTCGCATTTTCAACGGTCAATATTTTTGCACGCGCATTTTTCGCGCTGGGCGACACCAAAACGCCAATGAAAATCAGCATTTTCTGCCTCGCGCTAAATTTGATTTTGGCCGTCATTCTCGTCGGGCCGCTGCGGCAGGGCGGGCTTGGAATTGCAAATACTGTGACTTCGATTTGCAACGTCGGGCTTTTGATTTTCGCGCTGCGAAAAAAAATTGGCAAACTGGAAATGGAAACGACGCAGAAAACAATTTTGCCGCTGACATTTACTGGAATCGTCGCCGGAATCGTCGCATGGTTCGGCTGGAAATTATTGGAAAATAAATTCGGCCACGAAACGATTGCGTTGAAAATTGGCGCGGTTTTTGTTCCGGCGATTCTGGCGGGATTAATTTACGGAATTCTCGCGCTGGCGTTCAAAGTTCCGGCAGCGAAGGAAATGCTGGATTTTGCGCTGGCGAAATTCAAAAAATCTTAAATTGGCACAACCGCAGTCCAACAATTTTGCCCGAACTTGGATTTGAATTTTTCCGCGAGCGATTCGGCGGTGGAAACATTTTCAGCAATCGCAAAAGTCGTCGAGCCGCTGCCGGACATGAGCGCGGCCAGCGCGCCGTTCGCGCGCAGAAATTCCTGGAACAATCCAAGGATTGGAAATTTTTCCAGCGCGGGAGCTTCGAGCGAATTGTAAAAGCCGTCAGCGACGGTGGGCAAATCATCGGTTTGAAGTTTTGAAATCAAATTTTGTGCGCGGCCGGCGTTGCCATTCAACGCTTCGGGAAATCGCGCCAAATTTTGATAGGCCCACGGCGTTGAAATGCCAAAGCCGGGATGAATCAACAGAAACGCCTTGCCATTCAGCGCAGAGAAATTTTCGAGCGGCTGGATTTTTTCGCCGCGTCCGGTGGCAAGCGCGGGTTTGTCTTGCAGAAAAAACGGAATGTCCGAACCGAGAGAAGCCGCAATTTCATTGAGTTTTTCAGGCGAAAGCGGCTTTTTAAAAAGTTCGTTGAGCGCGAGCAGGGTCGTCGCCGCATTGCCGCTGCCGCCGCCAAGCCCGGCGGCCAGGGGAATTCTTTTCCACAGATCAATTGCTACGCCATCGCTGATTTTCGCCGCCGAGAGGAAGTTTTCCGCCGCACGGAAAACCAGATTTTTTGAATTCACAGGCAATCTTTTGTCGCTGCACGAAAGCTGGATTCCGTTTCCGCCGCGTTCAAAAAAAAGTTCGTCGCAAAAATTCACCGGCTGCATGATGGTTTCGAGTTCGTGGAACCCGTCAGCACGTTTGCCGAGAATGTTCAGCAGCAAATTGACTTTGCAGGGCGATTTTTTTTTGAGGAGACTTTGCATTTACAAAAGGAAAACGCGCCGACGGAAATTCGCGGGCGCGTTGAGGAAATTAATTTTGGCCACGTCAATTGTCAAATACGCGGAAACGGCTGCCGGGAATGAACGGGGCGACATCGCCGCCGCTGAAGCCCATGTAAGTGTCGGTGTCGAACAATTCGGTTGAAATGCGGCCGGGCTTGTAGCTTTCAGGACCCGACGGTTCCGGCGCAATATAACGGGTCAACACCGGATGATATGGCGGAATGGGAGCGGTGACGATTTCATAGACACCGACGCCGGTGCGGACAATCGAGCGGTTCAAGCCGCGCATAAAACCAGTTGTGTAACCCATGTCCGGCGAATCGAACACCGCCGTTTGCTCGATGGAGCGGCGCATTTCGCCCATGCGAACAACTTCCCATGTGTTGCGTATGCCGCGTCCGAATTTTTCCTCCGGCCCGGCGCAACCGGATGTGAAGAAAGCGGCAAGAGCAGTCAGCGTTAGAAGATGTATTACGTTTCGCATACGATTTTCAATTGATGAAATGAGCCTACGCCGAAATGAAATTTTGTAAAGTGTGTTTTAATGAATCCAGTGCTGGCGCAACCATGGCCAGCCGTAACGCCAGAGCAATGCTCCCAACAAAATAATTCCGGCCAGAACCAGCAACAATCGGCGACGGGCTTTGGCGCGGTCGGGTTGTTCCCAATACCACGCGATACAAATGGTGATTTCGTAAAGCAATTGCAACGGCACAAACATGACCAGTTGCGTAATCACTTCAGGCGTCGTCAACACCGCGCCAAGAACCAAATTGATGACGATCATATAGCGCCGCGCTTTTGCCAAAGTCGGATAGCTTAAGACGCCAATTTTCACGAGCGTCAAAATCACGACCGGCAATTCAAAACCGAGCCCCATGCCGAGCATGAAACGGCAGACAAAACTGATGTAATCTTCCGCGCGCCATTGCAGTGCGCCGAAACCGAGCCAGTTGGAATACATCTGCGACGCGGCAAGCGCCACCGGCATCAGCACGAAATAGCAAAATGAAACGCCTGCCAAAAAAAGGCCGCCGCCAAAAAATAGACCGCGATAAATATATTTGCGCTCGCGAAATTTCAGCGCTGGAAATATAAACGACACTACAAAATAAAAAATGAACGGAGACGCGAGAACGGCACCCGCATAAATTGCGACTTGAAAGGCGACAAAAAATCCGCCCGCCGGACTCAAATTGATCAATTCAATATGCAGTCTTTGCGCCTCGGCAATCGCCGCTTCATCGGAATTAATATGCCAGCCGAGAATTTGGTTTGTGCCGATTGTCAACGGCTCGATTTGAACGGACACAAAACGGTTTGTGCCGAGGTTCAGCGATCTTTGCTGCTCCGGCGACAGTTGAAAATTACCGAGATGATTCGTGCCGAAGCTCACAACGGCAATTTGATTTGTGCCCGGATAGGAAATTTTTGCCTGCGTCAACGGCCAACGAATAATTTGAACAACGTAATTTCCGGCAATGAGACAAATGAGCATCGCCACGGCAAGTGAGACGACACTTTTGACGAGAACCCACCGGAAATCTTCGAGATGTTCGAGGAATGTTTTTACTGGACCGCCTTCGGGCGCGTCGGACGGTTCCTCGTGGTCATCGGCCATTCGGGGAATTCCCACCTAGACTTTCGGCGGATTGGAAGATTGCGAAACGGTTTGCGCTGGCTGCGATTGGCCGTTGGCGGTTTTATTTTGCGCCGAGGGTTTTTCTTCAGCAGCATTTTGGACTTCGTCGGTAACTTCTTTTGCGGCCTTTTTGAATTCTTTGATGCCCAAGCCCAACCCTTTTGCCAGTTCGGGAATTTTCTTCGCACCGAACAAAATCAAAACAATCGCCAAAATCAAGATGATCTGCATTCCACCCGGCGCCCATGCAAAAATTGTATTCATAAAATTTTATCGAACTTCATTAACCTACGCCCATTGCAAAAAATAGTAAAGCACCAAAAAGGTGGGGCGCCGCTGCCGCGCCGCCCAAACAATCATGGCAAAGCAGCAGTTTTGCCCTACCAAGAAAAATTATGAGCCGCCCATTCCAGCTTGCGGATGCAGCAACACGAAATCATCGCGCCGATTTTGCGCGCGCGAAGCCTCATCGTGGCCGGGGCCAACGGGTTTGTCTTTGCCAAAACTCTTGGTCTTGATGCGCATCGGATCAATTCCCATCTTCGCCAGCGCTTCGCGTGCAGCGCCCGCGCGCCGTTCGCCGAGCGAGCGATTGTATTCCTCCGTGCCGCGTTCATCGCAATTGCCTTCGATCAGCAATTTCAAATTACGGTCTGCACTCAATGCTTGCGCCACGGCTTCAAGATTTGCGTGTTCGCTTTTCTTAACAGCTGCGCTATCGTAGGAAAAATGAATGGCGTTCGCCGCCAAAGCCGCGCGGTCGGCAATCATGCCCTCAAAAGATTCTTGCGATGCGGCGGGAATACCATTATCGCCACCGGGCAATGTGTTTCCGGGCGGTGGTTCCGGTGGCGCGAGCGGCGTTGGTCCTCGAAGACGCGTCAATTGTCCGGGCTTGTGAGCGCAGCCGGTCGCGACGAGCGCAAAGACAAACGCGAGCATCAGTGGATAAATAAGTTTCGTCATTTTCATAATTTTCATTCAGGTTAAATTTTCGTCACAAATTCAAATTATTTCGCCCATGCCGGTTCGGAATCACTTCCCGAAATTCGGCCAACATCCTTGACCTGTTTCGTGAAAACGTCAAGCACGGACAACGTATAGCGATAGCTGCCGGCGCGTTTGGCAAAAATCAGCGTCCGCGAATTTGGCGCCCACGACGGGTCTTCGCCAGCGATAAGCACGATCGGCGTCGCGCTGCCATCCGCCGGCACGACGCAAATGTTGAAATCGCCCATCTGCGACGTGAACGCGATCCATTTTCCGTCCGGCGACCAATCCGGTTCAGTTGGATTCAAAACGCCTGCCGTGGAAATCCGTTGAACCTCGCCGCCGCTGGCTGAAACTTTTGCCAGGCAACGTCGCTCGGAAATTTTTGTCGCGAAACAAATCCATTGTCCATCCGGCGACCAGCACGGCGATGAATCTTCGACGCCCGTTGTCAATTGCCGCAAGCCCGTGCCGTCAATGTTGGCGACGTAAATATTCGGCCGTCCGCCTATGCTCGAAATGAAGGCGAATTTTGCGCCGTCCGGCGAAACCGACGGACTGATGTTCGAGCCGCCGTAGCGCGCAATTAACTTGCGCTGGCCGGTCGTCAGGTCGTGATAAAAAATATCTGGATCATCGTGGAAGCTATAAGAATTGTAACAAAGCGCGAGCCGTCCCGGCACCCACGACGGCGCGGCGACAATTGAATTATCGGTGGTGACAGCTTGTGCGTTGTGGCCGTCGAAATCAGAAACATAAATTTCGCCATTGCCGCTGCCAGACGCTTGCGCCTTGAACGCAATTTTTGCCGTCGAACCGCGTAATTGCGAAATGCCGGGTTTGCCGGTGATTGCCTGGACGATTTCATTCGCAAATGCGTGTGCTTCCGTTCGCAAACTGCCACCGGTGTAACTGCGGGACAAAATTATTTTCTTCGCAAATTTATCGCTGACGCTGCCGGTGACATTGCCCGAATTGTTTCCACTGATCTGATATTGCGCGTCCGCCGGCGCAACGAAACTGAAACCTTGAACGTAAAGATCAAATTTCAAAACTTCCACGACTTCGCCGCTGAAACCTTCGAGCGAGACGGGAACTGGCGGAGTCATGCCAAGCGCGCGAATGTGCTCGTTCATGTTCAGTGGATTTTGCTCCTGACTTTTCGCCAAATCCGTAATCGCGGCTGCAATTAAGGTCAGCAGGAAAAATTTAATTGATTTTGAAATGTTTTTTTTCATTCGGCAGTTTTTGTTGCGTTAAAATTGATTGGATACGTCCGCTCTTTGTCCGTTGTGCCATCGGGAAACGGCGCAATAAATGCGACCCGGTCTAACATTCGCTGGACGGCTTTATCAACATTTGCATCTCCGGATGGAGTAGTGATGCTGGCAGAAATAACCGTGCCATCACTTGCAATTGTGACTTTGAATTGAACCGTCACATTGTCGCCGCTCATACCGTCTGGTGGCGTCCATGCGATATGGTAAGCGCTCACAACAGCCGCGCCGTAACTCGCGTAAGCCACGCTGCTGTTGCCGGACAAATTAATTTCCGTTCCCTTTGAAAGATTTTTCTGCAAATTCTTGATCGCATTATTGATGGCTTTCGCGTTTTGCGGATTGGCGGAATTTTTCGGCGCGGTTCGCGTCACTTGATGCAAATCCACTTTTGGCGTGTGAGTTTTTGGCGGCGCGGGTTTGACTGGTTCCGGTTTGAAAATACTTTTTACCCTGTCCAAAATAGACGGCGCAGGTATTGGCTCAACAGTTTTTGGCGGAAGCGAAGTTTGTTGTTGCGGCTGCGGCGGCTGCGGTTGAGGAACAACCGGCGTTGGCGGCGGCGGAGTCGCATTTTTCACACCACTGTTGAATGCCGCGTCAATCAAATTGGCCGGGATGACGTCGAGCACTTGAGTGTCGTCAGCTTTTGGTTTGGGCGCGAGGAATGCCGGACCGACAACCAAAATCACAAGCAGCAGCAGGTGAATTCCCGCTGTCGCGATGACGCATTTTTTTCCAAGACGATTCATTTTGGCGTTGGATCGGTGCGCAGTGAATAACGCGTGATGCCGGACTTTTGGCAGCCGTCAATCAATTGCGCGACGACGTCGTAACGGCTGTCCTTGTCAGCGCGGATATAAACGACCAAATTCGGGTTCGACCGAAATTCTTGTGCCAGTCGCGGAATCAATTGCGGCAATGGCATCCGTTGTTTATCAAGCGCGTAGACGCCGGTGTTGCTGATTTCGACAGTGCGGATGTCATTTTTATCAAGTTTTTTTTCCGTTTGGCCGCCGCGCGGAAGTTTCAAATCAATGCTCTGCTCCAGCAGCGGCGTCGTGATGATGAAAATGATGAGCAACACGAACGCGAGGTCGAGCAACGGCGTGATGTTGATGTCGCTCAACGTCACGAGATGACCGCGTTGTGAAAATCTTCGCATGGCAAAATTATTCTTCGGACAAAAATTCCGTTTCCATTTTTGAAACGAGTTCTTGCGCAAAATTGTCCAGACCGACCGTGAACACGCGCAATTTATGGACCAACCAATTGTAACCGAACATTGCCGGAATCGCCACGAGCAGTCCGGCGACGGTCGTGATCAACGCGGCGCTCACGCCGGGAGCCATCGCCGCCAGCGTGGCCGAGCCGGATTGTGCGATGCCCGCAAACGCGCTCATCACGCCCCAGACCGTTCCAAGCAACCCAAGAAATGGCGCGCCGCTGACCGCAATCGCCAGCCAAATCAAACCGGATTCCAATTTCAGCGATTCCTGCGCGACGACATTTTCAATCGCGCGTTTGACGTGCTCCATATTTTTGAGCGAGACGCTTTGCTTTTCCCGTTCGCCGCCCGGCCCGCGCAATCGCGCGTCCAATTGCACACAGCCGGTTTGATAAACTGCGTAAAGCGGGCAGCCTTCGACTTTCAATTTGCGGTCAAAAATATCGAGCGCCTTTTTTTGCGCGTGAAATTCTTCGTTGAAATAATTATTCAATTTTTCCGCGCGCCGCATTTGCAGGATTTTGTAAATTCCGACCGACCAGACGACGATGGAATAAAGAATGAGGATGACGATGATGACCTTGGCTTCAGGCCTCGCCTTGTCCCAAACGTAGAGAAGTTCCAATTGATTGGAAGCAGCTCCCACGACAACAAAAGATAATCCGCTCATAAAGTCTTGGTCGTGAGGAACCGATGTGCGTCCAAGCGGCGGAAGGTCGAGCTGTTTCCGCCTGCACAATTTCTACCCGCAACGGCAAAATTCCGCAACGACTTTTTCAATAAAATTAAATTTCCGCCATCGCGCCAAGCATTTTCCGAACGGCAGGTTTTTCATGACCCGCGCCAAAACCTTTCCCAAACCACGGCAACGAAAAGATTCTCTTTGAATCGAAAAATTCCGCCAACAATTTTACGTTTGAAGCAGTCGCCGCGTTCGGTTTCTTTGGCGACATCAAAACGACTTTCGTTTTGTTCCGAAAATGTGTCGGCAACGCTTCCAGCGCCAGCAAAATTTGGTTCACTACGCCAAGTTTATTTTGCACGACAATGATCGGCGCAGCGCGCAGAGCTAAAATCAAATCACGTGAATTGAAATTTTCGCCGAGCGGACTCAACAAGCCGCCCGCGCCTTCAACCAGCAAAACGTCAAATCGCTTTTGCATTGAACGAACGCAGGAAAGAACTTGCGGCAATTTTACTTTTTTATTTTCGCGCCGCGCGGCCAGCAACGGCGCAATCGGCGCGCAAAAATGCCATGGATTGGTTTCGTCCAGCGACAACGCGCCATCCATTGCCTCAAAAATTTTCCGCGCGTCGTCACGTCCGCCGGAACAAACCGGCTTGAGCGCCGCCGCGTTGACGCCGCGTTGACGCAGGAATTGCGCGAGCAAAACCGTCAAAACCGTTTTGCCAGCGCCGGTGTCCGTGCCGGTGATGAAAAACGTCCGCGCCATTGGAATATCAAAGCTGAAATACCATCGTCAGGCCATCAAAACCGTTTGACCAAATCGTTAATTCAGTTAAAATCTCTTTTGAGTTTAAGTTTGTAAAATTTGAAGTCGCACATAAAAAAACTGATTGTTTTGGCCTGTTTTGGCGGATTTATATTCCCGTCCGTCGGGTCAGCCATTGATTTGAAGCAGGCCAAGTTCACGCAAATCGTCAACGATGTGAAAATTATTTCCGCCGAGGACAAATCCTTCGAGCCTGCCGTTGTAAACGGCCTTTTCAAAATGCCGGATTTGATCCGCACCGGCTCCGCATCGCGCGCGGAATTGGTGGCTGACGACGACACAGTCACGCGCGTGGGAGGAAACACAATTTTTTCTTTCGACAAGGCGAACCGCACGATTGATTTGCAGCAGGGCAGCTTGCTGTTTCATTCGCCGCACGGCAAAGGCGGCGGAACCATCCATACCGCATCCGCAACGGCGTCTGTGCTGGGAACAACTCTCATCGTGAGCGTCTCGCCCAATGGCGCGGTCAAAGTGCTCGATCTTGAAGGAAAAGTCGAAGTCCGCCTCAAAAACGGCCATCGCCAAATTCTGAAATCCGGCCAAATGATATTGGTGCTTCCGGACGGCCAACAATCATCAACGATGGCTTTCAACTTGGAAGACGAAAGCAAAGGCAGTTTGTTGGTAAGCGGATTTAATCAACCGTTACCGTCGCTGCCGCTGATCAACAATCAAATCGCCAATCAATTGGCCTCCATCCAAAACCTTCCGGCTGTAGGCGGCGCGCTTTCAACCGTGAACGGCGCATTGTCCACGGGAACAACCGCAATCGTCGGTGGGGGCAATGTCACACTTCCAAGTGCGACGCTGCCGGTTTTGGTAAATCCAATTCCCACGCTTCCGCAAAATATTTTGCCAACAGACGTGCTTCCGACAATTGGTCATTAACAGTTTGCGCTTCATTCTTTTGGCAACATCAAAATCATTGCGCCGTTCGCGCAATTCATTTATTTTGCGCGGCTCGTTTAACAGAAATTTATCGTGAACATCACCGTTGAAAATTTGGCGCCGTGCAAAAAATTGCTGCGCGTGGAAGTGGATGCGAAGGCCGTGGACGAAACGTTCGACGCCATCGCGAAGGATTTTCAGAAGCAGGCCGCGCTGCCGGGCTTTCGTCCGGGCAAAGCGCCGCGCGACCTCGTCCTCAAAAAATACGACGCGGAAATCAAGGACGAGGCCAAGCGCAAACTCATCGGCGACAATTATCGCAAAGCGCTCGAAGATAAAAAAATTTCCGTCATCGGCTATCCCGACATCGAGGAAATCCAATTTGCCCGCGGACAAAACCTGCAGTTCGCGGCGACGATTGAGACCGCGCCGGAATTTCAATTGCCCGATTACAAAAGTTTGCCGATTAAACGCGAAACCAAATCCGTTTTGGACGAAGACGTCGAGCGCGCGATAAAATTGCTCGCGCAGCAGCACGTGAAGTTTGAAACCGTCGCGCGCGAATTGAAAATGGGCGACGTCGCGGTCGTCAACTACAACGGCGCTTGCGACGGCAAACCGATCACTGAAACCGCGCCGACGGCGAAAGGTTTGACGGAGAAAAAGAATTTCTGGCTGGACATCGAACCGAACGCGTTCATCGCCGGTTTTGCCGAACAGCTTGTTGGCGCGAAGGCGAGCGACAAGCGCACGGCCAACGTGGACTTTCCAGCAGATTTCGTGACGAAGGAATTGCAAAATAAAAAAGGCGTTTTTGAAGTTGAAATTCTGGAAGTGAAGGAAAAAATGTTGCCGCCGGTGGACGATGAATTTGCGAAAAAATACGGCGCGGAAAATCTCGAAAAACTTCGCGCGGGCGTGCGCGTGGATTTGGAAAATGAATTGAAGTATTCACAGCAAAAGGCGGTTCGCGGACAAATCATTCGCGGATTGATCGAGCGCGTGAATTTTGATTTGCCGGAATCGGCGGTGGCGCATGAGACGAAAAATGTGGTCTACGACATCGTCCGCGAGAACACGCAGCGCGGCGTTTCGCGCGATTTGATCGAGAAGCAAAAGGATGAAATTTATTCCGTTGCCGCGACGGGCGCCAAAGAGCGCGTGAAACTGGCATTTCTAATTCAAAGAATTGCCGAGCAGGAGAAGATTGCCGTGTCGCAGGAAGAAGTTTTGCAGCGCGCGCAATCGCTGGCGGCGATGTATCAAATTCCGCTCGATAAGTTCATCAAGGATTTGCAGAAACGCAACGGCGTGCATGAGCTTTACGATCAAATTTCACACGAGAAGGTGCTCGCGTTCCTTGAGCAGAACGCAAAAATCGAAGACGCTCCGGTGGCGAAATAAAAAGTCTTGCTGTAAATAACTATTTAGTTACCTCGCGACTTCTGCGAACGTCTTGTGTTTGACGAACTGCGGCGAAAACCGCAGAATCCACAATCGCATGAAGCATTTCGGCATCGTTTTATTTTTTTTCGCGGCGATTTGTATTGCTGGCGCGCAGGCCGATTCTCCGGCCATTTCGGAAACCAATTCCGCGACGCGCGCATTGTCGTTGCAGGACTGCATCCAGCAGGCGTTGACGCACAATCTCGACGTGCAAATCGAGCGTTACACTCCGAAAATCTCGCTTTACGATTTGGATGCGGCCTACGGCGGCTGGGATCCGGTGTTCACTGCTTCGGGCCAACATAATTATAATGTCACGGGCGGCGGGTTGGACCAAAATCAACTTCCTATTCCGCCGGCACGCTCCGACCAAAATTCCTTCCGCTCCGGTCTGGCCGGCTCAACGCCATGGGGCATGACTTACAATTTAAGCGGGAACATTGCCGACAAATACGGAGCAACTGCGACGCCCTTTGAAAATTCTGCCGGCGCGGTTTCAGCCAGCGTAACGCAGCCATTGTTGCGAAATTTTTGGATTGATAACACGCGCCTGACGATTCGCGTGGCGAAAAATCGTTTGAAATATTCCGAACAAGGGTTGCGCCAGCAAATCATCAACACCGTCACGGCTGTCGCGAACGCATATTACGAATTGGTTTATGCGCGGGAAAACGTGAAAGTGCAGCAGGAGGCGTTGGAACTCGCGAAAACGCAATTGAATCAGGACAAGCAACGCTCGCAGATCGGCACCATCGCCGAATTGGACGTGCAGCAGGACGAAGCGCAGGCCGCGCAAAGCCAGGCAAATCTGATCGCGGCGGAAGACACGCTTTCGGTTGACGAGAACACGTTGAAAAATTTGCTCACGGACGACTATAAAAAATGGCACGACGTTGACGTTCAACCGTCCGAAACGCTTGCCGCGACGATGGAATCATTCAACTTGCAGGACAGTTGGAACAAAGGCATGAGCGAGCGCCCGGATTTGTTGCAGACACGGCTGAACGTCGAGCAGCAAGGCATCCAATTGAAATTTTATCGCAACCAGCTTTTTCCCGAACTTGATTTGATCGGCACTTATGGCTTCAACGGCACTGGCACGGAATTCAGCGACGCGTTCGGCCAAATCCACGAGGCCAACCGGCCTTTTTACACTTACGGCGCGCAACTTTCGATGCCGCTGGGAAATTTCGGCCCGCGCAACCGGCTCAAAACGTCAAAAGCGACCTTGCAGCAAGTGCTGCTGCAGCTCAAACAGTTCGAGCAAAACGTCATGGTGGAAATTGACAACGCGGTAAAAAATGCGCAGTCGAAATATCAAAGCGTCGAGGCGACGAAACAGGCGCGGATTTATGCCGAAGCCGCGCTGGATGCCGAACAGAAAAAATATGCCGTCGGCAAAAGCACGACCTTCACCGTGTTGCAATTGCAAAATAATCTGACTGCGGCGCGCTCGCAGGAAATCCGGGCGCTGGCCGATTACAATGAAGCACTTGCCAATCTCGCCGCGCAGGAAGGCAGCACGCTCGAAAAAAACGGAATTGATATTGCGGCAAAATAATTTGTAACGGCGGTCTGTGACCGTCGTAAACAAAATCTCACCAAAAATGCCAGTCGTGTTTCCAGGCAATCCACACGCCGAGCAGAAAATTGGTGACGGCGTGGGCTGTCATCGCGTCGCCCAGACGATTTTTGCGGATGACGAGCCATTGAAATGCCGCGCCGCAGATAATTCCCGCCAGCCACTCATTGTGTGACAGGCCGAAAATAAGCGCCGTCGCGAAAAATGGCAGCGGCAAAAATTTATTGAGCGGAACGGAAAGAAAATTTTGATTGGCAATGTAGCGATACAAAAATGAGCGGTAAAAAACTTCTTCGAGCGGCGGGACGACGAACGTTGAGCCGAGAATTCGCGTCGCGACAAAAAACCACGCCAGCATTGAATTTTCGCCGAATTGCAAATTCGGATTCCATGCCGAATTGTTTTTCATCGGGTGCGGATAAAACGAATCAAGCCCGACCCAAATCGCAAAAATTAAAATGCCGACGGCGATGGCTTCCCAAGAAATTGCCCAGCGCATTTCAGAAACAAACGGACGCATTTCCCAAATCAACCACACGCCGACGATTGTTTTAGCCAGATAAAACCAATAGGCGGACGCCGCTCCAAATTGTCCCTGGCAAATTGTCAGCGCGAGAAAAACCAAAAATGGCGCGACGCGGACAACGGCTGGCGATTCGGCGAAGATTTTCTTGAAGACACGCACGCAAAAAACAATTCACTCGCCGATTTGGATTTCCTTGACCGACCCATCCACGCGCTGAAATGTGACGCTGTTGCGCGAAATTTTTTGCACTTTGTAAATGCCCGCCATATCGCCGACGTGGACTGTTTTCCGGTCCACAACCGCCACCGGTTTTAGTGCTGCGTCAAAAAGAATTCCCTGAACTTTCGGAAATTGCTCGACGATTTCGGCTGCTGCATTCGTGCCGCTCGTTTCGGGTAAATTTGTAGGCGTGATTTTGGTTTCCGTCACGATTGGTTCAGGCGAATTGGTCATTATTACCGTCGCACTTTTGTGTTTGAAAATCATCGGCCCGGCAAAAAAACACGCGGCAGCGACAAACAAAACCGCCGCCAAAATTAAAATCCATCCCGAACCGCCGGACGATTTATGTTCTATTGGCGGCAAAGGCCGCGCGCCGCTCGGCGGATTTTGGGATTGCGATTGTTTGGCTTGTTTAAGGGCGTCGTTGATCAGGCTCATGCGTGTATGTCTCCTTCCAATTCGCGGATGGCGCGGCCCACCATCCGATAGTTGATGCGGTCGCTGCGTTCGACAAAACCGGCGAGCAACGCCTTGTCGCAAATGGCGTTGATGAGTCGCGGAACGCCGCGGCTGTATCCGAAAATCCTCCACAACGCAGGCTGTGAAAAATATGGCGCGCCGTGTGCGCCGGAAATTTCCAGCCGATGCTGGATGTATTGGTTGACCTCGAAACGCTTGAGCGGCGCAAGATGATAACGCACGGTGATGCGCTGGCGCAATTGCCGCAAGCGCGGATCGTTCAGCCGGTCGCGCAATTCCGGCTGGCCCAGCAAAATGATTTGCAGCAACTTCCGGTCATCCGTTTCAATGTTTGAAAGCAGGCGCACTTGTTCGAGCAGGTCTTCCGTCAAATTTTGCGCTTCATCAATGATGAGCACCGATTCGCGGCCTTGCGTGATTTGCTTGAGCAGAAAATTGCTGATGGCGGCAATCGTATCCAGCCGATCCAGATTTTTGACTTCCAGCCCGAATTCTATCGCGATGGCTTTCATCAATTCGTTCGCAGTGAGAACCGGATTCAAAATCAGCGCGGTGGAAAATTCGCCATTGAGTTGTTCCAGCAGCGCGCGGCACAACGTCGTTTTGCCCGCGCCGACTTCGCCGGTAAGCTGCACAAAACCTTTGCGCTCGCGAATGCCGTAAAGCAAATGGTTCAACGCCTCGCGATGCTTGCCGCTGTGAAACAGAAAACGCGGATTCGGCGTGATGTCGAACGGCGCCTGCTTCAACCCGTAAAATTCCAAATACACACACCGCTTGTAGCAAAAAAATCTGCGTCCGGCAAAGAAAAGGTTTCGGTGGGGCGAGCGTCCTCGCGAGCCGTTATTGTGAAATGAATTTTCGAACGGCCTTCATCAACGTTTCCGCCTCCACCTGCGTGCCAACCGTGATGCGCAAATAATTTTTTACTTCGGCAAATGGAAACCAGCGGACAAGAATTTTTTGAGCCCGCAATTTTCGCTGCCACTCTTTCGCAGAAAAACGCGGTGGCGCGGCGAGAATAAAATTGGTTTCGCTCGGAAACACGCGGAAACCCAGCCGCGTCAATTCGCGCGACAACCACTCGCGCGACGAGATGATTTTCTTAAAATTCGCGCGGTAGTATTTCAAATCGCCGAGCGTCGCCGACGCACCGATTTGGCCGAGACCGTTCACATTGTAGCTGTCGCGGATTTTGTGCAGTGCAGAAATCAACTCGCGATTACCGACGAAATAACCGACGCGTTGAAAGCAAAGCGAATACGCCTTCGAAAAAGTTCGCGCGATGAGAACGTGCGGAAATTTCAACGCCAGCTTCATCGCATTTTCTTTTGCAAAATCAACGTAAGCTTCGTCCAAAATCACGACGCCCCTTTGCGCGCGACACAATTTTTCCAATTCCGAAGTTTGATAGCCGCGACCGCTTGGCGCGTTCGGCGTCGTCACAAACGTCAACGCCGCATTGAAATTCCAAATTCCGCCGCGTTTCAATTCGTCAACAGATGGCAAACTGAAATCTGATTTGAGCGGCACGGCATTTTTCGCCGCGCCATGAATGTCCGCCAGCACCGGATACAGCGAATAGCTTGGCGTGAAATACTGAACGACGCTGCTATGTAGGACAGGCATCTTGCCTGTCTCTAGTTCTTTTTTTACAGATGGAGACAGGCTGGAAGCCTGTCCTACCGGCTCGACAAATCCGCGCACCGCCAGCGCGAGCAATTCATCCGAGCCGTTGCCGACGATGATGTTGTCCGCGTGGCAGCCGTGCAGCTTCGCCAGTTTTTCGCGCAGCAATTGCGCCGTCGGGCTTGGATATAATCGCAACCGTCCATCCGCCGCATTTTTGATTGCCGCCAAAACTTTCGGCGACGGCGGATACGGATTCTCGTTCGTGTTGAGCTTGACCAATCCTTTGATTTTCGGCTGCTCGCCGTAAACATAAGGATGCAACTCGCGCACGAGCGGGCGGATTAAATTTTTCAAATTGGTTTTATTCATTTCAAATTAAACAATCTTTTCCGCCGACGTGCCTCCCAATTTCTTAATCTCTTTCGCCAGCCGTTCCGCCTGCTTTTCTAGTTCCACATTTTCAACTTCAAGTTGCTTCGCCCGTTCCGCCGCCAGTTCATTCAGGACGCCGGGTTTTTGCTCCGCGAGTTGGCACAGTTCGAAGTCAGGACTTTCGCGCAATTCCTTTAGCGATTTCGTGACCGCCGCGATTTCCTTTAGCAAAGTTTCATGCAGATGCTTCAACTGCGTCAGTTCTTCTTTGTCGCTGAAATCCAGAGTCGCCCAGCCGCGTCGCAGCAGGAAGCCTTGCGGGTCTTCCGCGATTTCGCGCAGCGTCTCGATGTCGCCGCTGTCCTTCGCCTGATTGATGGCGGCGGTCAGCTTGTGATACGTCTCCAGCTTGTCCGGCTCATTGGCAAAACGGTCGGGATGATAAAGCTTCACCAGCTTCTTCCAAAGCTGTGTCAACTCCGCTTCCTGCCCGGCGGTCAGGTTTTTCTTTTTCTCCGCCGCTGCCGACAATTCTTCGTAATCCTTGTCCGATTGCGTTTTGGCCTGCTCAAAATTTTCCCCGGCCTGTTTTGCTTCTTCGGCATTGCCGCGCGTGAGCGAATCCAAAAACTTCCGCCGGTAATCCACCGTGAGCCGCAGCCCGTCGCGCTTTTGATAATGTTCGCGCAAAAGCTGGAACAAAGCGGCTTGCACGGCGTCAACGCGCGATTTCTCCTTGGTGTAATCCGTTTCCAATTCCGCCAGTTGCGCCCGCGCGCCCGCCACGAGCCGATGCAATTGCTCCAACTCCGGGTTGGTGTAGAGGATTGGAGTGGTTGGTTTCATTTAATTCGCATCCGTCCCAACAAGTTTTGGTTTTGTAGGCATGGAAACCCTTGTCGCTTTTGGAACGTGAACATACGTTATATCCCGCATAGGTCGGACATCCAAAAAATCAATCGGGTTATCCACGCAATCCAATTTTTCCAAGCGAGGTGCTTTGCTCAAATCCAAATTTGCTATTGCATTTTTCCTGCAATAACGACAAATGAGTAGTTATCAATTGTTCGACCCACTCGAAATCTTGCAATGGCAACAAATCAAAATCCCAATTAATCTTCAGCATCCTTCCTTCGCGAAAAAGTGTCTCGCCCCAAAAATCTTTAGCCAACTTTCTTCCTGTCTGCAGACGCTCAATAATCTCCGATGGGTTTACGGCGAGACGTTTAGCCCAAATAAGAATCTGACGATAATCTGGCTCGCACCATTCGTATTCACCAATTCGAAATCTTGCCGCAGTAACCGATTTTTGACTTTTGGTCGCAAGCGCAAGCGCGTCCGCCACCATGCCGGACACAATGTGCCTGGCGCGTGGCGCAGTTTTTTCAATTGCACTTGACGGCTTTCGCACCAACGCTAAATCATTTTTGTCATTCATGAACCAACTTCCACATCAAAATCTTTTATCGGAGGCAATGCAGCACCTTGAACAATTGCAACTCCGGCGGCTCTGATTATATCGCCATTTCGCTTGATGTCTTCTGGGGTAACGATTTTATTGTCGAGGTTTTTAACAAGAGATTCATGATCATTTGCTGCTGTGCAAGCTCGAATAAATGCTTCACGCGCTTGGGCATCAAGATAAAGACAATTGCTGTTCCACCAATTCTGACATTCAATCACAACGCTGGTCATTTTGTCACTATACAGGGCAAAATGGAGCTTTCGCCAAAGCGTGAAAGCTTGCTGGTATGCTTCGAGACGACGATCTAAAGCTGCGAGACGTAATTGATGTTCCCGACTTCCGAATTCAAGAGCTTTACGATTCTCGTGAACTAAATTTTCTAATTCTTTGGCGTGTTGGCTGCGGATGTTCTCCACAATTTCTGTAAGTTTTTTAATGTCCTCTTTATCCGCAAAGTTCTGTCCCTTGCGACGCAAATAAGCACCGAAGTATGCACCTACTGCTGCTGCTATTAAAATAAAGGCATATTCCATAAAGGAAAATTCATTTTCTTATCTCCGCACATTTCCCCTGCGCGCCGAGGCAGATTGACCGCGAACCACGCGAAATACACAAACGAATTTCCAAAAAACTTTTCGCGTGGTTCGTGGTTAAACTTTTTCCGGCGTGATGATTTCAAAAACTCCGAACACGGTAAAATCTCCGGGATTGGACGTGAGCAGCCGGCGCACGCCGGCGGTGTGCAGCACGGCGGCCAGATGCGTGTCGAGAATGCGTTTGCGTCCCAAATTAAATTCCCGCATCCAGCGCAAAGTCTGGCGCAGGCTTTCGGGCGTCGGTTCAAGCAAACCGACCGCTGGATTGGCGAGAAAATTTTCCACCCAGTCCAACGCCTCAACCATCGTCAACGGCGGATTGAAACGCCGCGCGTCGGTGATGATATGGAGAAATTCATTGATTACCAGCGGCGGAAAAACCAGACGATTGCTGCTTTGAACTTCCGCTTGCACGACAGCGACAGTCGCCGCATTCGCCGGATGATCCGCCAGCGCGAGTTGAACGAGGATGTTGCAATCCAAGCCGGTCATTGGCGCGAGAACATTTCGTCAGCGAGTTCGGATTGGGAAATCACCGGCGTCAAAACACGATGGCCTTTGAGCGAATGGATTTGGAGCTTCGCCCCGGAGACAATTTCCTTTTCAGAAGTGGAAACGATTTTTGCCACCGGTTTGCGTTCCTGCGTCAACAGGACTTCATTGCCGGCCTGAACCTGTTTGACCAGTTCGGCCAGCCTGCCGGTGAACTCATTGACTTCCGCAGTCGTTGTCATGGTTTGAAATTAAACCCGTTCATTGAGTTAGTCCAGCCTCACTTCCGCCGACTTCCCGTGCGCGCCGAGGCCTTCGAGTTCCGCGAATTTTTTCACCGACTTCAGCGCCTTTTTGAGCGAAGCGCGGTTGTATTCGACGATGCTGGTGCGGCGTTGAAATTGGTCAACGGTCAATCCGGCGAACGACGCGCCCGCGCCGCCGGTCGGCAACGTGTGGCTCGGCCCGGCGACGTAATCGCCCAAAACCGTCGGCGAAAACTCGCCGAGGAAAATCGCGCCCGCCGTCAGGATTTTTTCTGAAACCTTGCGCGGATTGCGCGTCATCACTTCGCAATGCTCCGGCGCAAGTTGATTTGTCAGTTCGACTGCGTCGTCGAGCGATTTCACCTGAATCAGCCAGCCATTGTTTTGCAACGCGCGTTGGATAAATTCGCGTCGTGCGAGTTTCGGTAATTGCTTCGCGATTTCACTTTCGACCGCTTTCAAAATTTTCGGCGAAGTCGTCACGAGCCAGACGCGTTCGTGGCCGGAGCCGTGTTCGGCCTGTGCGAGCAAATCGGCGGCGGCAAATTTCGGATTCGCCGTTTCGTCCGCAAGCACGAGGAGTTCGCTTGGGCCGGGCAACAAATCAATCGCGACATGGCCGACGAGCAGTCGTTTCGCGGTGACGACGTAAGCGTTGCCGGGACCAAAAATTTTCTGCACGCGGCGAATTGTTTTCGTGCCGTAAGCCATCGCCGCAACCGCCTGCGCGCCGCCGACGCGGTAAATCTCCGTCGCGCCCGCCGCCCTCGCAGCGAACAGCAACGCGGAATTGATTGCGCCATTGCGTCCGCAAGGCGTCGTGACAACGATTTCTTTGCAACCGGCGACTTTGGCGAGCGTGACCGTCATCAACGCCGTTGAGACGAGCGGTGCCGTTCCGCCGGGAATATAAATGCCGATGCGCTGGAATGGATCGAATTTTTCACCCACGCTCGCGCCGTGCGAATTTTTCATCTGCCAATTTTTACGCAACGATTTTTTTGCGAACGCAGCAATGTTTTTTTCCGCTTCGGCGACAGCTTTGCGCAATGATTCATCCGCTTTCAAGGAAGCCGCAAGCAATTCCGCCTGTGTCACGGCAAGCTGTTCCGTTGTCAATTTCGCGCCGTCGAATTTCTCGGTGAGTTCCAAAAGCGCATTGTCGCCGTGCAGATAAACGTCGTGCAGGATGGCGCGCGTGCGGCTTTCGATCTCGGCGTCGAACAAGCTGGAGGCCGTGGCGATTTCGCGAAGTTTTGCGGCAAAATTCGCGTCTGTGTGGCGGACAATTTTCATGCTCACAGTTTCAAGTTTTCAGTTTTCAGTTTCAAGTTCCGAAAATCTGTGTTTCATCCGTGTTTAATCTGTGGCTAAATCAATTCATGCGCAATCCAATCATTGTCGCCCTCGATGTTCCGACCGCCGAAGCTGCGCTCAAACTGGCCGGGCAACTTGCTCCGGTCGCCGGCGGATTCAAGATCGGCGGCGAATTGTTCACCGCCGTCGGGCCGGACATCGTCAGAAAAATTCGTGCGACTGGCGCAAGCGTGTTTCTCGACCTGAAATTTCACGACATTCCCAACACCGTCGCCAAAGCCGTCGCGTCCGCCACGCGCCTCGACGTGCAAATGCTGACGATTCACACCAGCGGCGGATTGGAAATGATGCGCGCGGCGGAAAAATCCGCGCAGGAAACGGCGGCGCAGGCCGGACTCAACGCGCCGCTCGTCCTCGGCGTCACGGTGCTGACCAGCCACGACAATTCCACGCTCGTGGAAATTGGATTTCAGTTGGACACCGGCAAACAGGTCGAGCGATTGGCGAATCTTGCCGTGAAAGCCGGATTGCGCGGATTGGTTTGCTCGCCGCTGGAAATCGCCGACTTGCGGGAAATTTTACCATCGCACGTCCAACTCGTGACGCCCGGCATCCGCACCGGCGCGGAAAAATCCGACGACCAAAAACGCACGTTGACCCCGCGCGAGGCAATCAATGCCGGGGCAAACTGGCTGGTGATTGGCCGTCCGATTTATGCCGCTGAAAACCCGCGCGCGGCGGCTGAGAAAATTCTGGAATCACTGAAATAATATATGAGCGTAAAACCTTTGACACTCGTCGTCACCTTTCAAGCGCGTCCCGGCAAGGAATCTGAATTGCGAAAAGTTTTGACCGCTTTGGTTGCGCCTTCGCGAAAAGATGCCGGTTGTTTGAATTACGATTTGCACGCATCGCCCGAAGACCCGGCGAAATTTCTTTTTCACGAAAACTGGGCGAGCAAGGCGCATCACGAAGCGCACGTTGCCAGCCCGCACATTCAAGCGTTGCTGCCGCGCATAGACGAATTGTGCATTGGGTTTCCCGAAATCAAAATCTGGGAGAAAATCGGCTAACGGGGAATTTTTCCGGCGGTGAATTCGCGGATGAATTTTTGAATCTGCTCCGGCGCGAGAATTTTTCCTTCGAGCTTTTGTTCAATGAGTGAAAGAAAATTCACGGCTTGAGATTACGACTGACAAGGCATTTCTTTTGGCGTTGAACTTTATCAAGCAGCATTGGCTGACTGATTGGTTTGAGCGCACTGAGGCCAACTTCATCCAATACTGATTGAGGAATTTCAAGTTGGTCAAGTTGTCTTGGTTCAGTTTTCAATGCCCCGCCTCCGTAACTTTTCGACACGAAGCCCAAATTTGCCAGTGTGTCTGGATGATTGAGCGCGCGCCAAAGTTTTTTTACTCCGGCTTGAGTTGTGTCCCACGGATACACACAAAGAAAGCCGGTTAGCGGGACGACATTCGCTTGGTTCAAAACAAAGCGACAATCTCGGCGCCCAAGATATGCAAAGAGGATTGGCGGTGGTGTGCGCCTTTCCATCTTATACCAAGGCCGACGGGTTTTGATTAACGATTTTTCAGGCAGTCCTTTTCGCTCGCCGCTTTTCAGATAACTCTGCAAATGTGCCGGAAGTTTTTCGCTGGACTCGTCCGCGAGATTTAGCAGCCAAGTGGCGCGGCCTGCGGCTTCGAGGCGATCTAAATCCTCTGTCACAAGTCGGTCGCTGGGACAATCGCGTGTTCTTCCGATGGCACGCCGAAAAAAACTCTCCGGCAATTTGTGCAAGCGAAGTTGTTTGTGGGTGAGAAAAAAGAAATCATTGTGGCCGGTGGCAATTCCGCGCATGACTCTGGCAAAATGAGAAAGCGGTATGCCGAAATTATTTTGTGCGCGCGGCGGACGAGACAATCCAGTTTTCAAAGCTTCGGTCAGTTTGCGGTGGTAAAGGTTCACATCACTCGACGGCTTCCGTCCATCCAGCACGGCAGAGATTGCTTCGCCGTCCCGCTCACAAACGCGCAGCCATAGAAAATCTTCCGCAGGCTTTTCTTTGATGAAAAGAAACACCATGGCGTTGGTATCTACAGTTGGAAATGGCGCAGCTTCATCCGCAAAAGTCATGGCGGCAATCAGCCGGTATTGCTGACAGATGCGATTCCAAAATATAGATGAAGAAATTCCCTCGCAAACATCGGCGGGCAGGAGAAACGTCAGCCGCCCGCCCGGTGCAAGCTGCGTCAGACATTTAAGTAGAAAAAAAATGTGCAAACCAACACGGCCATCGAGAGAAAAACCAAGGTGATTTTGTGCCAATTGTTTCAATTCAAGTTTTTGATCTTGAGTCAAACGATGGTGGCGGATGTAAGGCGGATTTGAAACGATGGCTGGAAACTTTTCCGGCAAAGGTGTGCTGATGAAATCAGCGATCTGCACATGATGAAACTCATCGGGTTTCAAGCCGAGCTTCCAACTGTCGGCAAAAGCGTTGGGATGAAGTTCAAAACCATGAAACTCGCCGGTAAATCCTGCTTCCCGTGCCGCTGCAAAAAAAGTTCCCGGACCGACTGCGGGATCAAAGAGAATTTTAGGGCGGTTTTGTGTCACCCAGTCTGCCATGACTTTTGCCAGCCACGACGGCGTCCAGAACTGTCCTTTCACCCGCAACGCTTCGCGTTCGTCTCCGCCGGCAGGAAGTTTTTGGATGCTTCGCATGACTTGCAAAACTATTTCCGTTTCGCCGCGAGCAAACGGAGTTGCTCAAGTGATTCGGGCAGCAACGAGAGGTGTCCTCCGCTGAACGTAACGTAAGGCAAAATGTGACCATTCTTGTCTTCGACGCAGGCTGGCAGAAGTTTTGGATCTTCCGTGCTAACACCGAGCGGATAGCCGTAATGGTAATAGTGCTTATAGAGAGCCTTTTTGGTCGTCGCTCCGCCGGGGGCTTGAAAAACTTGCACCGTCGCTTCGGTCAGATTTTCTTTAATCAATTCTTCAGCGCGATCAAAAGAAAGTCCGTAAGCACGGTCGTAAAAAACGTGCCAGACATGAATCGGGACTCCTCGGAGTTTTTGCCACTCCTTCAAAGGTTGCCGATCCTCCTCCTTAATGATGATGTTTGGCAAAACCGCGCCCTTCCTCAATCCAGGCTTTCCACCGAGTCGCTTTTGAGGGCGCAATGGTGTCAAAAAATCCGGCATCTTCCTGTAAATTTTCACCGCAAACTGTCAGTGCCTTTTCAAAAGGATGGTGGGCTTGTTCGAGTTTGCTCATCGGTTTCGGATGATAAACTCGGCAGCGGACGGAGCAATTGAATTTTCAATTTTATCCCACAAACTTTTTCGCCGCGATGCTCGCGTTATGCCCGCCAAAGCCAAAGGAGTTGTTGATGATGGCGTTGATTTTCATTTCGCGCGCGGTATTGGGAACGTAATCCAAATCGCATTCGGGGTCGGGCGTCTGATAATTGATGGTCGGCGGCGCGATGCCGTGCTTGATGGCCAGCGCGCAAACGCTCATCTCGACCGCGCCCGCCGCGCCGAGCATATGGCCGGTCGCGCCTTTGGTGGAACTGACGGCGATCTTTTTCGCGAGGTCGCCGAAAACGGTCTTGATGGCCTCGGTTTCGCAGACGTCGCCTTGCGGCGTGGAAGTGCCGTGGGCGTTGATGTAACTGACTTCTTCCAATTTCATTTCACTTTGGCGCATGGCCATTTTCATGCAGCGCGACGCGCCTTCGCCATGCGGCGACGGTGAAGTCAAATGATACGCGTCGGCGGTGTTGCCGTAGCCGACAATCTCGCAATAAATTTTCGCGCCGCGCTTTTTGGCGCGTTCCAATTCTTCAAGAACAAGGACGCCCGCGCCTTCGCCCATGACGAAGCCGTCGCGGTCTTTGTCGAACGGACGCGACGCGTGTTTCGGGTCGTCGTTGCGCGTGCTCATGGCGCGCATCGCGCAAAATCCGCCGATGCCGATGGGCACGACGGCCGCTTCCGCGCCGCCGGCGAACATCACTTGAGCGTCGCCCATTTTCACGGCGCGCCATGCTTCGCCGATGGCGTGATTGGCCGTGGCGCAGGCGGAAACGGTGGCGAAGTTCGGGCCGCGCAAATTTTTATACATCGAGAAAAGTCCCGAAGCCATGTTGCTGATGAGCATCGGAATCATGAACGGCGAGAGCCGTCCCGGCCCGCGCTCGAACAAAATTTTCAACTGGTCGCTGGTCGTTTGCAATCCGCCGATGCCGGAGCCGAGGATGCAGCCGATTTCATCGCAATTTTCTTTTGCGAGATCGAGGCCGGAATCCAGGAGCGCCTGATGTCCGGCGAAAACGCCGAGTTGCGAATAGCGGTCCGCGCGACGGACATCTTTCGGCGATGGAAATGCCGGCGTCGGGTCGAAATTTTTCACTTCACCGGCGATCTTCGTGTCGAAATTCGCGGCGTCGAAGGAGGTAATTTTATCAATGCCGCACTGGCCGGAAATCAGATTTTTCCAGAAGGTTTCAATCTCGTTTCCCAGCGGCGTCACGACGCCGAGGCCGGTGATGACGACACGGCGTTCCGTCCAATTGGTTGGCATAAAATCAAAGGGCAGCTCAAGCTGGTTTCAGCCAAGCTGCCCCGAAGTCTTCACAGTCGCAACTATTTTTGGTTTTCTTCGACGTATTTGGTCACGTCGCCGACGGTCAGGAGCTTTTCAGCCTGTTCGTCCGGCACTTCGATGCCAAATTCCTCTTCGAGCGCCATGATCAACTCGACGATGTCGAGCGAATCGGCGCCGAGATCCTCGACGAATTTTGCTTCCGGCGTCACTTGATCGGGTTTTACGCCGAGTTGTTCGACGATGATGTCCTTTACACGTTGGTCAATTGGTTTGTCTGCCATAATTTGCATTGTGTCTAACCGTCCGCGCGAAAATCGTCAAGCCTCGAATCAAAAAAAATTTCCGCTCACATGACCATCCCGCCGTCCACTGTCAAGACTTGTCCGGTAATGTAACGCGCCGAAGAACTTGCGAGGAACAGCGCCGCGTCCGCGATGTCGTCCGCCGAACCGAATTTGCCCATAGGAATCTGTTTCAAAATCGTCGTCTTCAATTCCTCGGTCAAATTCGTCGTCATATCCGTCTCGATAAATCCCGGCGCGATTACATTGACCGTAATGCTGCGCGACGCGACTTCGCGCGCGACGGATTGCGTGAAGCCGATCAAACCGGCTTTGCTCGCGGCGTAATTGGCTTGCCCAGGATTTCCAATGAGACCGATGACGGATGAAATGTTGATGATGCGACCACTGCGCTGTTTGATGAACGCGCGGCTGAATGCTTTCGTCACCAGAAATGCGCCTTTGAGATTTGTGTCGAGCACCGTGTCCCAATCCGCATCGGGCATACGCATCAGCAAACCATCGCGCGTCACGCCCGCGTTGTTGACGAGAATGTCCACCTTGCCGCAATCGGCGAGAATTTTTTCGGCGGCGGCGGTCACGGCGCTTGAATCGGCAACGTCAACGGCGAATGCCCATGCCTTGCGACCAAGCGCGCGGATTTCCGCGGCGACTTTGTCGGAATTTTCCTGCGTGCGCGAAATGCAGACGACATCCGCGCCTACGTTCGCAAATTTCAACGCGATGGCGCGGCCAATTCCGCGCCCCGCGCCGGTAACGACGGCAATTTGATTTTCGAGTTGACCCATAGTTTTCAGAATTTTCAGACAGAATTAACAAAATTGACAGAATTTTATTATCAATTTGTAGGCTTTGGAGGATTATTATGAATAAATTTATAATCCAAAATCCACAATGGCAGGAAAGTAACAGTCAATATGTAATTCTCATAGCTGTTCGGTTTATATGGCTTTGGAAAAAATCCGTAAGGACCCCAACGATATTCCCATATCCTGGTATTATCGCACGCCCACACCTGATAACTGCCATTTAGAGAAAATACTGCATAAGCCGAAATGTAAGCGGCTATCAATAATGCACTGAAAATTTTCCAATGCTTTCGCATAATTAAAAGTTACTGAAGCAGTATTAATTTGCCAGCGTTTTAACTGTGTTTTCCAAGCTCGCTACATCTGCCACGTTCAACATTTGCGCCGATTTATCAATGCGTTTCATGAATCCGCTCAAGGCAGTGCCCGGACCGAGTTCGATGAAGCGCGTAAATCCTTGCGACAGCAAATAACGCATCGAATTTTCCCAAAGCACGGACGACGTGACCTGCTCCACAAGGCGCACAGAAATTTCCGTCGGCGAATTGTGCGGCTGCGCCGTTACGTTTGAAATCACAGGAACTGTTGGTGATGAAATTTTTATTTTCGCCAGTTCGTTTTGCAACTTCGGCTGCGCGCTCGCCATGAGCGGCGAATGATAGGCGCCTGCAACTGGCAACGGAATCGCGCGTTTCGCGCCTTTGGCTTTGGCGAGTTCGACGGCTTTGGCAATTTTTTCGGCTTCACCGGAAATCACCAATTGGCCGGGACAATTCAGATTTGCGAGAACGACTCCGACTTCAGCGCAAACTTCACGCGTCGGCGTTTCGTCCAAGCCGATGATCGCTGCCATTCCGCCTTTGGTCGCTTCGCAGGCTTCTTGCATGAATTTTCCGCGCTGGCGGACAACGCGCAATCCATCTTCAAAATTCATCGCCCCCGCTGCCGTGAGCGCCGTGAATTCGCCGAGCGAAAGTCCGGCGGTCGCATCAAATTTCAGATTCGGAACTTTTTCTTTGAGCAATTCAAAACAAATCCAGCTGACGAGAAAAATTCCCGGCTGCGCATTTTCCGTTTTGGTCAATTCGGCTTCCGTCCCGTCGAAACAAATTTTCGCGAGGTCGTAGCCGAGCGCAGCATTTGCGCGGTCGAACCAGTTTTTCGCGGATGGAAATTGCGCGGCCAAATCCTCGCCCATGCCGACGGTTTGCGCGCCTTGTCCGGCGAAGAGGAATGCAGTTTTACCCATAAATTAAAATGTTTTAGTTTTCAGAACGCACAGCTTGTCCTGAAAATTTGAAACTGAAAAGTTGAAATTCTACCCTCACCCCGGCCCTCTCCCATCGGATGGGAGAGGGAGAATCGCATCCAGCCTTGTAAAAAATCGAACACGCCGGAATTTGCCAAAAATTCACGCGCCTTGTGTTGCGGAAGATTTTTTGCCTTTGGCGGTTGGGCGGATCACGCGCCGGAACATTTCACGGAATTCACTCAAGCGCGGCGGTTTGTTCAAAAGCTCGTCGAAATCGGACAAGGCCGTCTCATCATCGCTGATGAATTCTCCCCAGCCGGTGAGCAAAACAACTGGCGTGGCGGGTGAACCTTGCTTGATGATTTTGGCGACTTCACGTCCGTCCACGTAAGGCATCCCCAAATCGGTGATGACGATTTCGAACGGCTCCCGGCGGCTGATGGCCGTGCGAAAAATTTCCACGCCGGACTCGCCACTGTCGGCTGTCTCGACTTTGTGCCCGTCGCGTTCGAGCATTTCCTTGACGAGTTCGCGCTGCAAAGGTTCGTCGTCAATGCACAGAACGTGAAGCGGTTTTATTTTTCCGCCGGGCAAAGATTCCGCGATTTTGGCGGGTTCGAGTTTGCGGATCGGAAAAATGAGCCGCATCATCGTGCCTTTCCCAAGGGTGCTGTCAATTTCAATGACGCCCTCGTGTCGCTCGACAACGCCATAAACCATTGAAAGGCCAAGCCCGGTGCCGCGATTGCCTTTGGTTGAGAAAAATGGTTCCAAACAACGCGCGCGCGTTTCCTCGTCCATGCCGACACCGGTGTCGCAGATTTCGAGGATGATGTGGCTTGGCGACGCGGTTTTGGTTTCCGCCGAAATATTTTTTTTGCTGAAGGTGCGGACGGTAATGTTTCCGCCTTCGGGCATGGCGTCCACGGCGTTGATGACAAGATTGGTGAGAACTTCGCGCAATTCGCTTTCGATGCCGATCATTTCGGGCAAACCGGACTTTAACTCCCTTTGCATTTCAATCGTGATTCCGTGGCTCTGCGGCATCGTTCGCCAGCGCGGAGCGGTCATTTCGATGACTTGCTCGACAATTTTATTAAGATTGAGCAATTGCAACGGCTCATCCCCATCGCGCGTCCGATAAAAATCGCGGAGGCGGGAAACGATGTGCGCGATGTCTTCGGCGGCGGTCTGGATATGCTTCAAATGACGCTTCGATTTTTCGGCCAGGCCCGATTCGCTCATGTTGATCAACTCGGCGAAACCGATGATTGGCGAAAGCGCGTTGTTCACGTCATGCGCGATGCCGCTGGCCATCTGGCCGAGCGCCTTGAGCCGTTCCTGCTGCATGACGATTTTTTGCGCTTCCCGCAACTCGAGCGTGCGTTCGTGGACGCGGATTTCAAGTTCGCCGCGGGCTTTTTCCAATTCCATGTTGACACTTTGCAGCGCGGCGTCGCGGCGTTGGATTTGTTCGAGCATTTCATTGAAGCCGTCAATGAGCTGGCCGAGTTCGTCGTTGGACTCTTTTTGCGCGCGGAGCGAATAATTTTTCTTCGTGGTGATGGTTTTGGCCGTTTGCGCGAGATGAAAGATCGGCCACATGATGATGCGTTGCAATTGCAGCGAAAACAAATAGACGACGATGGACGACGCGACCATGAACAAAATCGTCATGCCAAGGTAACTGAAAAATTTTGCATAGAGCGATTTGAGATCGGACTTCAAATAAACGGCGCCGATGTCATCGCCATTGAGCCGGATGTGCTCGAAGCCTTCCAGTTGATCTTTGCCGAAATCAAATTGCCAGCCCGAGGCACCCGGATGCAACGGCACAAGCCGCGTCGCGTCCTTGTCGCGGAAATACGGCAGCGAGGCGATGTTCGTTCCACGATAAAGGCAGGCGGCGGTGATATGCGGTTTGACGCTGACGCTGTTCCAAATGTCGCTGACCTCCTTGTCCGTGCCGCCGAGCGTCAGGAACGCGCGGCTTTGATTGCCGATGAGTTGCGCCGTGGACGACAAGTCGTCGGTCATTTCCTTGCGGAAAGTGCTCAACTCATAAGTGATGAATCCCGCCGATACAAGCAACAGCGCGAGCGTGCTGCTGGCCATCGCCAGCAGCGTCAGTTTTTGTTTGATTGAGAAATCGCGCAAACGGACTCCTTCTGACCCATTATGGGTGCCTGGCCATTATCAACATTTGCGAATCCATTTTCAAGCCGGCCTTGTCCACCGCCGCACGGTTGATTTCAAACCGGACTTTTTCCTCCTGAACAAAAAAACGGATCATGCCACCGGCTTGCAAAAAACCATCCGCGCCGCTCACGGTCAAAGTGTGGCCGCCGGCCAGCGAATTGAAGATGAGCGGCAACCGCGATTTTATCGAGCGGTTGATGAACAAAATCCGGCACTGTCTCAAATCCGAAAGCGGCGTCATTCTTCGCACGACAATTGGATGGCCATTGACGTTTTGGTTTTTGACGGCCTTATCCAATTCATCGCCAAAAGGATTTCCGCCTAAAATGCCTATGACCATTGGCGATTTTGGATTTTGAAAAACGTATTCCGGCCATTCGACAAATTGGCCGAACCGAAAAAGATAATTCGCCATGTCGCGATTTTCGGGCGCCGGCTGGCCGAATTTTATCGCGCAGCCGCTCCAAGCCATTCCGATCAGGACAATAAAAATTCCACAGCGCGCCTTTGCGCCAAGTCGGGAAAATAAATTGTCGTTTTTCATCGGCTGGCAAATCTAGCAAATCAAAATTAAGAACCAAGACGAATTCAACGGCCAAACGTTCCCGTCAGCTGGCCTTTGGCCAGCACATGATTGTTCATGGCTTCAACCAAATTTTTTTTCATCGTGCCCGGCGGCAGATTCAATGGCGTGTCGAGCGCGTAAACTTCAAAAAAGTAGCGATGCGGTTTTCCCGGCGGCGGACACGGGCCGCTGTAGCCAATTTTGCCGAAACTGTTTTTGCCTTGCCTGCGGCCATCATCCAAAATTTCAGTCCTGGCCATGTTTTCGGAAAGGACAACTTCAGTGGAAGGCATATTATACATGACCCAATGTGTGAATGTTCCGCCGGGCGCGTCGGGGTCTTCGCAAACCAAAGCAATGCTTTTCGTGCCGGGCGGCGGCTGCGTCCATGCCAGCGGCGGCGAAATGTCGCTGCCGGCGCACGAGTATTTTTGAGGAATGGTCTGGCCTTCTGAAAATGCAATGGACGTGATTTGAAGCGTCATATTTTTTTCATTTGCAGATTTGGGTTCGTTGGAACAGCCCGTGGCAAACAGACTGCCGACCACCATAACTAAAAGAAAACTCCTTAACGCAATCATTCTTTAATTTCGCCGCGACACGGATGAATGCAAATGGAATTTTGGTGGGGCGAGGCTCCTGACGAGCCGTTTATTGAAAATTCTATTCAGGTCGCGAGGTCGCGCGCTCCACCAGAAGAAAATTATTTTTTCACGACCTTGCGCAGCATCGCGCGCAATTCCCGAATGCGCGGGGGTTTGCTCAAAATGCCGTCCACGTGGACGGGCGTGGCGTTGTCGCCTTTCATGAATGCGCCCCAGCCGGTGAGCATGATGACCGGCGTGTCCGGCGATTCGCGCTTGACGGCGGCGGCGACTTCGCGTCCGTCCACATACGGCATTCCCAAATCGGTGATGACGGCATCGAACCGCTGGCCGTTATTTTGTGCGGCACGAAACGTTTCGATGCCGGCCTGTCCGCCGTCGGCGCTGACAATAGTGTGGCCGTCGCGTTCGAGCATTTCGCGAACCAGTTCACGCACGGGCGGCTCGTCGTCCACGCACAAAATCCTGAACGGTCCCGGCGGAACATCATCCTGATGAATAAATGCTGTGGACGGTTCCAATTTGTAAACGGGGAAAATGAGCCGGACGGTCGTGCCTTTTCCCGGTTCGCTGTCAATTTCAATCTGACCCTCGTGTCGTTCAACGACACCATAGACCATCGCCAGTCCGAGTCCGGTGCCGCGTTTGCCTTTCGTCGAAAAAAACGGTTCGAGACAGCGGCGGCGCGTTTTCTCATCCATGCCAACGCCCGTGTCTTTGACTTCGAGAAGAACATACTCGGAAACGTTGGCACGGTTTGAGACTCCTGCGTCCGCCATGTGCGTGCGAATGGTGATGACGCCGCCGGACGGCATGGCATCCACGGCATTGAGAATTAAATTGGTGAGGCATTCGCGGATTTCGGTTTCGATGCCGGCGAAATCGGGCGCGTTGGAATCCAAATCCGTTCCCAATTCGACCATCACGCCGTGGCTTTGTGGAATGTCGCGCCAGCGCGGACGCGTCATGCCCACGGCTTGTTCGACAACTGAATTGAGATTCAACATCGCCAGCAACTCGCGGTCGTCGCGCGGACGATAAAATTCCCGCAGCCGCTCGACGATGTGAGCCACGTCTTCGCCAGCGGTTTTGATGTAGTTCAAATGCTTTTTCGCGAGCGGACTTAAATTCTGTTCCGTCTGGCCGATCAAATCCGCAAAGCCGACGATGGGCGAGAGCGCGTTATTGATGTCGTGCGCCACGCCGCTGGCCATTTGGCCGAGCGCCTTGAGCCGTTCCTGTTGCATGATGGTTTGCTGCGACTGGCGCAATTCATTGTAGGCCGTCTGCAAATCCTGATAAAGCTGCGCCTGATGGATCGCCAGCGCCACATGCGCGCTCAAGCCGTGGATGAAATCCCGTTCCGCCGCGCTGAAAGCGTCCATTTCCCGCCGTTGCAATACCAGCACGCCAAACATTTTTCCTTCTCCGGTCAGCGGCGCGGCGATGACGGTATGAAATCCCGCTTCGGCCATTTTTTTCGGCACGACCAAATCCAGTTTGTTGGCGTCCGGAATATAGACCATTTCACCTTCCAAACAGGGACGAAACAGCGTATGCGCCAACGGAATGGTTTTTGAAATTTGCAGTTCCTCGGCGATCGCCTGGCTTTTAGGGCCACGCACCAGTGCCGTAAATATTTCCGTTTGCGCGTCATAAAAATACGCGCTGCCGTAATCCACCGGCAGTTTGTCTTCCAATTGCCGCAGCACGATGGAAACAATGCTGTCCAAATCCTGCCGTTCGGCGACGGCGTAAATGATCTGGTTGAGCAGATTGATGCGCGTAAATTGCTGCTGCAATTCCTCCGCAGCGCGTCTGCGTTCCGTAATGTCGCGGACGATGCCGCTGAAAAAAATTCCTTTGTCTGTCCGCCACGTTGCCAGCGATAATTCGACTGGAAATTCCGAACCGTCGCTCCGCACTCCCTCAATCTCAATTGTCCGGCCAAGCACTTTTCCCTCGCCGCTGGCAAGAAATCGCTTCACTCCGGCTTCATGCATGGCGCGATGGCGTTCCGGCATGATGATGGCCAGCGGCTCGCCCAAAACATCCGCTTCAGCGCATCCAAAAATCTTTTCCGCGCCCTGATTCCACGAAATGATTTTTCCGTGATGATCGGCGGCGATGATGCCTTCGTTGGCCGATTGCACGACGGAATGAAATTTCAGTTCCGCCTCAAGCAATTCGCGCGTTCGCAGTTCGACTCGTTTTTCCAATTCCTTGTTGATGTTGCGCAATGCGCCGTCGCGCTGCTGGATTTGCCCGATCATTTCGTTGAAGCCGTCCACGAGCTGGCCCAATTCGTCTTCGGATTCTTTCATGGCGCGGACGGAATAATTTTTTTCCGCCGAGACCGTCTTGACGGTTTTCATCAATTGGGAAATCGGACGGGAAATGACCCGTTGCAGACGCGATGAAAGAAAGTAGGTGAAGGCCAGCGTCACCAAGATGAGCAACGAAAACATTTCCGCCGTGTGCATGAGGCGCGTGCGGATTTCCTGCAAGTCGGATTCGATGTAAATGGTGCCGACGACATTGCCCTCTTGTTTGAGCGGCTGCCACATCATCAGCCGGTCGCCTTTCAAATCGAACCGGTGATATTCCACGTCTGTTTGAGGCCGCACTGGAAAGGCGGATTGCGCGACAGTTTTCGGATACGATGCAAAAAGAGCATTTGTTCCCGAATAGATGGCTGCAGATCGAATGTGAGTGTTGTGTCTGAATGCGCTAAGAATTTCTTCCGCGCGACTTTTATCATCAAACAAAAGCGCGCCCGTGGCTCCTTCTCCAATGATTTCGCCCTCTTCGTCAAGAACGCTCTGCAATTGTTGGCGAAAAGCGGTCCATTCATACGCCATCGAACCCAGAGCCATCAACAGCAGCGCCGCCGTGCTGACCGTCATGATGATCAGCATCAATTTTCGTTTGATGGAAAAAGCGCGCACGTTCGTTATTTTTTCAATGGTTGTGCCAGAATAAGCAGCTTGGAGCTGATTTTCAATCCGGTGGCGCGGGCGGCTTCATTATTGATTGCAAAATGAACCTGATTGTTTTCGATGATGAACTGGATCATTCCACCTTCGCCACAAAAACCATCCGAATCGCCAACCGTCAAAATCGAAAGTCCATTCACGGCGTTCAATACGTCGCGTTCCTGCGGTTTCTCCGAAGCCGGGATAAAAAGTATATTGCAGCCTTTCAAATCCGGCAGCGCCTTGACCAGTCGCACTTCAATCGCATGACCCTGGATCGTGTCCTTTGCGGCGAGTCCCTCCAAAATCTCTTGAAAAGGATCTTCTCTGAACACGCCGATGACAAATGGCGAATTGGAATTGGCAAGCGCATCATCCGGCCATTCCACGAATTTGCCGAACTTTTCAAGAAACGCCGCCTTGATTTGATATTCGGTCGGACGCTCCTGCGCCGGTGCGGAAACACAAAAGGCCAGCGCCATCAGGCTTGCAAGTGCAAGGCTTTTTACGGACTGCCGCCGGCAGCATTGGAAAATAAAATTCATTGGCAAGTGCGACTTAAAATTGCCAGCTGATTTTTCCGTAGACACTTCGGGGAATTTCAGTTTGCTGAATTTGAATCGCCGTCGGGCCGAATTCCAAATGTTGCGGATGCAGAAGATTTTGCCCGACCAAAGACACTTCCCAATGCTTGTTGATGCGCCACGCAAGCCGCGCGTCCAGTTCAAAATAACTGGGGACGTTGAGCGAAGGCAAATTGTCCACATATCGCAAAGCCGTGTCGAACGTCACATCTTTGGGCAAATCAAGCGACGAACGGATTGAAAATTGATTCTCCGGACTTTCGCCTGTGAATTGTGAAGCCGTGGTCGTGTCTGTGCTGCCGGAGCGCGTGTGCAGATTCATTTTCAAATAAGTATAGGCCGGTTGCAGCCGCCAGCGCTCCATCACGCGCCATGTCGCCGAAACTTCCACGCCATAGGTGTCGCCATAAACTTTATTGCCCGATGTCGCGACAGGTGGAAACGGCGAAACAATTTCACTGCTGCCTAAACGGTTGTAATCGTTGTAAAAGGCTGCGACATCGAGCGAAACATTTTTCAACGGCACAGTGCGATAACCAATTTCGTATGCCAGCAATTCCTCCGATTGAAATGCCGTGCTGCCGGAAGCGGTCAATGTCGTTCCCGGTGGGAACGGCGGCGTTGGAGCGGCCTGTCGAAGCGTCACGTCTTCATCCGTCCGCGCAGGCGTGCGCACCGCGCGTGAAACCGATGCCCAGACCGTTTGATGTTCCTTTGGCGTCCATGCCAGCCGCGCGCCCGGCTCGACTTCAAATCCTGTGTAATCATTGTGCTCCACTTTCGTGCCGAGTGTCAGGCTCACGCGGTCTTCGACCAATGCGATTTCATCCTGAACGAACCCGCTGAACAAATTCAGCGTCTGGTTGGCGGGGTTGAAGGAGATTCCTGGATTGGTTTTCTCCATGTCCGCCGTGAAGCGGTAGCCCAGCCCCCAAATCATTTTGTTCCGCTCGCCGACGGCGAACTCGTTTTGAAAATTCAGATCAAACGTATGCTCTGTTGTATTGATGAACCGGGTCGCGTCGCGCTCGGTGTAATCGTAATACGTTTGTAGTTTGAAATCCGCCGTGTCCGAAATTGTGTGCGTCCAGCGCCCCAGCACATTCGCGCCGCTCACCTGCATATCATCCTGAATCGTGCTGCTCAATGTCGGACTGCTCGGATCATAGACCGTGAATACCTCGTTGATGCCGCCCCAATAGCCGTCGCCCTGAACCGTGAACAAATTATCCCCCGCCGGAGTCCAATCCGTGCGAAAACCGCCGCGCGCCAGTTGCCACGAATCATGCGCGTCGCCGTCGCCTGGCAATTCCATCGAGGCATGGTTGTCGTAGGTTCCATAAAACCGATAATATCCGTTGTCGCCGATTTTTCCGCCGTAACGCGCGTCGGCAAACCCGAGGTCTTGACTGCCGCCGCCGCCGTTCACGAGCCAGCCCTGCGTGTCCTGCGCGCTTTTGGTGATGATATTGATGACGCCGTTGACTGCGTTCGCGCCCCAAAGCGTCGCACCCGGCCCGCGCACGACTTCAATGTGGTCAATGTCTTCCATCATCGTTCCTTGCACGTCCCAAAGCACACCGCCAAACAACGGCGTGTAAATGCTCCGGCCATCCTGCAACACCAGTAATTTATTCGCGAACTCGTCGTTGAAACCGCGCGCGCTCACCGCCCATTGGCTCGCGTCAATCTGCGCCACGTCCATTCCCGGAACCAGCCGCAGCGCTTCGGAAATGCTCTGCGCGCCGGAGCGTTTGATGTCGTCCGCCGTCACCACCGAGACCGCCGCCGGCGTTTTGGAAATAGTTTCCGACGGGCCAAGAATTGTGACCTTCGTATTCATCAATTCCTCGATGGACATGCCTGAAAGTTTTTGCAAATCAGCATTGGTCATAACCGTTTCAGACGGGACAAAATCAGTTGCTGCCGCGCCTCCCGCCAATACAGGCATGCCGGACAGCGCCAGCAAATTTGCTGTGAAAAAAATTCGCGATTTCAATTCGTGAAAGATAGAACGTCCAAGCGGGTTGAATTCTGATGCCTTCATAAGCTTGACCGTAACAATGGTCTAATCCCGCGCGCGAGAAAAGCTATTTTAGACGGTTTGCAAATGCCTGATGCTAAAAGCTTTAGTTTCTAGGATGAAATTTTTTATGAATCTCGCGCAGGCGATTTCCCGTGACGTGCGTGTAAATCTCGGTCGTGCCGATGCTCGCGTGGCCGAGCAATTCCTGGATCACCCGCAAGTCCGCGCCATGCTCCAGCAGATGCGTCGCGAAGCTGTGCCGCAGCATATGCGGCGTGATGTTGCGCTCGATGCCCGCGCGGCGGACACGATTTTTGATCCGCAACCAAAGTGTCACCGACGCGAACGGCGTGCCGCGTTTCGATAAAAAAACATTTGCCGGCGATTTTGGCGTGACCAATTTTGGCCGTCCGACTTCGATGTAACGGTTTAACACTTCGATCGCTTTTTTGCCGACCGGCACGACGCGCTCTTTGTTGCCCTTGCCGATGACGTTGATGAATCCGGCTTCGAGATGAAGCTGTTCCAGCCGCAGATTTTTCAATTCGCTCAAGCGCAGGCCGGAAGCGTAGGCCAATTCCAGAATCGCCTGGTCGCGCAGATTTTCTGGCGTTTCGGGATTTTCCGGCGCAAGCAATTTTTCGATTTCCGCATTTGTCAAAGATTTCGGCAACCGTTTCCACCGGCGCGGCAACGACAAATGCTCCGCCACATTCGCCGGCAACAACTTTTCATTTTCAGAAAAACGATAAAATGCCCGCAGCGCCGCGATTTCCAGATACACGCTCTCACCGCTCAAGCGCCGCGATGGACTTTTTTTTGCGGAATCTTTTGAAGGCGGTCGCCCGACGGAAGTGTCGCGGATACGCTCGAATTGCAGAAACGCCATCAGTTGTTTCAAATCAACCTGTTTCCAATCCGTCAGCCCTTGTTTGCCAGCCCACGCCGTGAATTTTCCGAGCAACGCGGCGTAAGTTTTCGCCGTGTTATCGGACTGCCCGCGCTCGTGGCGCAGGAATTGCAGAAAATCTTCGACGAGATTTTGCATTTCACTGCTTCGTCGGCTTGACGGTGAACTCGACAAACCGGCTTTTATGCAATGCAATGGTGACGTTCACCGACTGGATGTTGCGCGGCTCGGCAAATTGATATTGATAATTGCCGCCGCCCCAGCTTGCGCCTCGATTATTCAATGCGCGGCCTTGATCGTCGGTCACAGAAAGCGGCGACATTCTCATGCTGTTGGTTTCCGGGTTGGGATCGGTTTTTATGGTAATGCTGACCACCTTGCTGTTGCCGCCGGGAAATTCATTTTGATCAGTATATTGTGTCGCGGAATATAATTTCACATGAATGCCGTTGAGGGTGGTTTCGGCAAAGGGTGTCTTTGCCTTGTTTGAATTTGGATCGCCCAAAAAAATCTGGGCGTCCTGCTGGCTGCCCGCGCGCACGGGAATATTCGTCACGCTCCAAAGTTCGTCGTCGTTGAAACCGGATGTGCGGGAAAATTCCAAGCGCACTTTCCACGCCGATTCATTTGGCCAAAGTCCGGGTTGATAAAAATAACCCGGTGTGTCGCCGTTCTGACGAAAATTATTGATCCAGCCGCGAATATCATTGCCGGTTGCGTCGGAAGTTTCAACCTGCACCGGGTTCCAATTCGTCGCCACATGTCCATTTTGCTGAACATCGAAATCAACTTGCACGCTTTTGTTGGCCGGATCGTTTTTCAGCAGGTTGCCGCCGCGATTGTAGGGTGACGGCGCATTGGCGATCAATTTGTTCAGCGTCACGGTGAAATCGCCGTCAGATTGCGTATTCGGCAATGAGTCGGGCATCCATTTTGAAAATGTTTTTCCGCGCACCGGATTGGAAATGACAAATCCATCTTTGGAGACATGTTGGCCGCCATTTCCCCACGACTGAAAGCGCAAAATGAATTTGCTATCGCGGCGCGGAAAAGCGTCCAGTTGAACGGCGGCAATTTGCTTGTTCATTCCGACCTGATTCCATTGTCTCGCCCAACTTTGCACGCACGCCGTTTCCGCGTGGTCATAAACCAGCGTCTGCCAGCCGTAACCCTGATTGCCTTTGTGTTCCTGCAAAATCCAAACTACGAGCGTATCGTTCGTGGTGTCAAAAGAAGTCGGCCCGCCGCTCGTGTGTCCAACTTTTGTTTTAACCTTTGGAAACTTATGATGCTTGCCGTATTCCACGCCAAGCAAGGTCAGCTTCGTATTTTTGTCCAATTGGATGACTTGCGGTTTGGTCAGCCACAAAAATACGGCGACGGCAATTCCGGCTATCAAAATTCCAACTACGCTCCACAGAATAATTTTTTTCATGGCCGTGAATTTTTATTGTGCCGCCGTTGCCGGTGTTGGCGGCGCTTGTTCCGGCTTGGCGGTGAATTCCACGAACCGGCTTTTGTGCAGGGCGATGATGAGGTTGAGATTTGTAGCGCCACCGACGTCGCGCAAGCCGTAATTAAAAGTCGTGCCGGTTGCGCCGCCGCCGCCCCAGCCTTGATTCATGCTGGCGATGTCGTTGGTTTGATCATCGGTGAGCTTGGTGATTGTCAGATGCATCCCATTCGGCAGCGTCGGCGTGACTTGAATGTGCAGGCCGCCCTGCAAATATGAACCCTGCCCCGCGTCGGTGAATTGCTTTGGCGTGAAAATTTTCAGGTGGAAGCCGTTCAAATCGGTTTCGGCAAAAACTGAATTGGTGGTGCCGCGCCGGTTGTTGTAATTGTAAAAATCCTGCTGGCGTCCCGATTCGAGTGGAATATTTTGCACCGACCACAATTCACTGTCGGCGAAATCCGACTGCTGCGAAAATTCAAACCGCAATTTCCACGCCGGTTCGTCCGGCCACAAACCATATTGATAGGTCGCCACGTCGTCGTTGCCGTTCCATTGGTTGCCCGAGACATAGCCGTTGACGTGATTGCCCGTCGCATCGGACGTTTCGACAGAAACCGGCTGCCAGTTCGTGACGGGCTTGCCGTTCCGCTCGACATTGAACGTCGCCTGCACGCCCTTGTTCATCGCGTCGTCGGGATCGTCGTTGTTGCGCGTGTAAGGCATCGCCGCGCCTGCGGCCAGTTTTGTCAGCGTCACCGACACGTCATCGTCGTCCTTCGTCGCCGGGAGCGATTCCGGCGACCAGCTTGAAAACGGACCACGCGCCGGATTGCGGACAACCAACGGCCTGTCGGCAATTTCCTGCCCGCCATTGCCCTGCTCCTGGACGCGCAAAAAGAATTTGCCCTGCCGGCGCGGAAATCCGTCGAGCCGGATGCCGACGACTTCATTGCCCTGGCGGTTGCCGCCGTAATTTGCATTCGCACCGACGCACGCCGCGCCCGCCTTGTCGTATGCATAATACTGGAAGTAATGATATTGCTTGGAATCGTATTCCTGCCGCACCCAGACCACGAGCGTGTCGTTGGTCGTGGTGAATGAATTGCCCCGGCGCACGCGCGTCCCCGACGACGCCTTGACATCCGGTGGCTTATGTTTCTTGCCGTAATCCACAGCCAGCAGCGTCAGCTTCGCGTCGTCGCTGAACGTGATGACCTGCGGCCGCAACATCCACCAGACCGCCGCCGCGACGATTCCGATGATTAAAATTGCAGCAACACTCAACAGCAGGATTTTTGTTTTCATAAGGCCATTATTTTCCACTTCTAATTCCAAGCGCGGTGAGACGTTGCGTTTGGGTTTCTTCCGACATTCAGCCTGTCGCCAATGATTCCGGCAAGCTTTTATATATGAACAATTTTCAGACCCATTGGTTGCGAAAATCGTTCAACAATAATTAAGCCTGTAAATTACAATTCGCGCGCAAAATTATAGCTTCCTGCCGGTCAACCGTTCATAAGCTTCCAAATATGTCGCGCTGGTTTTGGCAACGACATCGTCCGGCAATTTCGGGCCGGGCGGAGTTTTTTTCCAGTCGAGCGTTTCGAGATAATCGCGGACGAATTGCTTGTCGAAGCTCGGCTGGCTTTTGCCGGGCACATATTTGTCCGCCGGCCAGAAGCGCGAGGAATCCGGCGTCAACACTTCATCAATCAAAATCAATTTTCCGTCGAACAGGCCAAATTCAAATTTCGTGTCAGCGATGATGATGCCGCGCTGGCGCGCGTAGTCGCGGGCGAAATTGTAAATCTTCAAGCTCGCCGCGCGCGCCTGTTCCGCGATGTCGTCCCCGACAATTTTGCGCGCTTCGTCAAATGAAATGTTTTCGTCGTGGCCGGTTTCGGCTTTCGTCGCGGGCGTGAAAATCGGTTCGGGCAATTCCGACGATTCCTTCAAACCGGAGGGCAGTTTGATTCCGCAAACCGTCTGCGATTTCTGATATTCCTTCCAACCGCTGCCCGCGAGATAACCGCGCACGACACATTCGATGGCAAGCGGCTGGCATTTTTTCACGACCATCGAGCGGCGCGCGATTTTGTCCGCGAACGGTTTCAGATTTTCCGGCAGCGGCTCATCCGCACGCGACAGCAGATGGTTCGGCTGGAACGATTCGGTCTGCGCGAACCAGAAATAGGAAATCTGCGTCAGCACTTCGCCCTTGCGCGGAATGCCGTTGGGCATGATGACATCGAAGGCGGAAATCCTGTCGCTCGCGACGAAAAGCAATTTGTCGCCGAGGTCAAAAACTTCGCGCACCTTGCCGCTCTTCAATTTTTTTATGCCGGGTAGGTCGAGTTGCAGAACCGTTTCGTTATTTGTCATGCGTGGATTATTAAAGTTCAAACGCGAAGTTCAAAGCCCAAAGTCGCCGATAAATTTATCGTGGCGGCTTTCGGCGGAAAGCCGGAAAATTCTTTTAAGAAATGCGGCGCTCTGCCGAGACGCCGCTACGCAACAGCACGCGGCGGCAGATTTTTAATCCAAAGCGGAATGGCCGCCTGCGATTTGTCGTCGAGCCGCACGTCCACGGAATAAAGGCCGGCTTCGGGAAATTTCAATCCCTGGATGTTCACGATGAAATTGCGCGTGACGAAATGCGCGTCATCGGGAAAAGTCACGGCGACGGGAATTTCAATCGGCGGCATGATGCTCTTGCCGTCGGCGTTCACGAAATTGAGTTTCAGCTTGCGGTCGCCCTCATCGCCGGACATGAACGTGACGCGCAGCGCGACGGCGCATTGCGGATGCACGGCGGGCAGTTGCGGCGCGAAAATCGTGTCGAACGCGCCGAGGAGGTTTAATTTTCCATTATCATCCGTCGCCGCGTCGCAAAGGACGGCCACTTGAATGTTCATGCGGAAATTAAGCCACGAATTCCACAAATTGGCACGCAATTCTTTCAGGCAATTTTCCCGCTTGACATACATATAAAGTCTATGTATCGTGTTCCTATGATTCGCAAAGAACTGGTCGCCGCCTCGGCTGAACCGCTGATCTTGTCGCTGCTCGCAAAAGGCGAAAGCTATGGTTACGCCATCATCCAGGAAGTCAAAGTGCGCTCGGACGGCAAATTGAATTGGACGGACGGAATGCTTTATCCGGTGTTGCACCGGATGGAACACCGGGGCTTGATCAAATCGCGCTGGGCGGAAAGCGAGACCGGACGGAAACGCAAATACTACTTGCTCAAAAAAGACGGCAAGGCGGCGATGGCCAGGCATCACGAACAATGGTCGCTGGTTCATTCCGTTTTGTCTGGCTTGCGAAAGGAGCAATATGTTTGACCTCGAACAATCCATCGCTGATTGGCGAACACAGATGCTCGCATCGGGAATAGAATCGCCTGTGCCGCTGGAAGAATTGGAAATTCATTTGCGCGAGGAAATCGAGTGGCAGATGAAATCGGGATTGAACGAGCAACGCGCGTTTGAAATTTCAGCTCAAAGATTCGGTCAATCAAAAAACATTGAACTCGAGTTCAAAAAAATCGAAAGGACATTTATGAAAAAAACTTTGATGTGCACAATTATTCGTTTTTTGGGTCTGCTTTTTTCAGTTTGGGCTATTTGGGGCGTCTTCATCGCGTTTGTCACGAGCGCACAGTATGGCCCCAAGGCGTTGCTGCTTCACTACTGCCTAACCGTGACTGTTCCATATACGCTACTGGCGATTTTATTGGCTTTACCTTATTCCAAGCTGAAAGGTGGACTGTGGAAAGTCTTATTCACGCTGCTATGTCTTTCGGGAGGATATGTTTGTCTATACTTGGTGACCCATCTTCCGTCGGAAGAGTGGCTAATGATTTACGGCCCATGGCTGCTTATTTTGAGCCAACCAATTGCGATCTGGATTTCTCGAAGAAAAATGTCGAACCAAACTTTGGAGCAAATGAAATGATACCGAATGGGGCATGGATTGTGGTAATTTCCCGTCGTCGCTCCGCGACTGCGAGCTTCGAGAAATGACTTTGGTTCGACCGACGTTTTGTGTCGCCGCCGGGCAATGTTCGCAATCCGCGAAGCGTCTTGGTTGAACAAAACCTGTTTGAAAACGGAATCCAAGAAAGCGGGAGAAATTATTTTTTTTGAATAAGAAGGCGGAGAAACAGTTGGTTCGTGTTGCCGGGCCAGCCGGGGATGTTGGGCTGAACGGCGTAGGCGTTTTCCGTCCCGTTCGGGGCGGAGTTGATCAAAAAGTATTGCGGATACAGGTCCGCCCCGAACCAGAGGAGCAGGGAATCCGAAATCTGCGGGATGAAGCTGAAATAATCCAGTTGGGAAAACGGCACGCGATACGCCAGCGCAATGGGAGCAACCGTGCCTGCCGCCGCTTTTGGCAGGCGCGAGACATTCGGGTCGGCTGCGTTCGTCGGTGACAGGCCAAAGGCGTTGTCCAAGGCCAGCGGCACGCCGTTGCCGTCCGGGTTTGCCTTGGGGTTCTGGCCAAGAGAGCCAAAGTATTGGAGTTCCCAGGCGTCCACCAGCCCGTTCCCGTCGCGGTCGGCGCCGGAAGGCGGCGGTGTGCCTAAGAAAAAGCTGGCTTCGCCGGTGTAAAGTCCGGTGGCGGTGTTCAACGCCGCTGAAGGCCCGTAGCCGGATGCGGCATGAAATTTATCGCCTATCGGGCTGATGCCGTGCAGCAGCGAAATCGCGCCCGGCGGATAAGTCGTGTCT
>DASQOZ010000057.1:0-78071 GCA_035644195.1 Candidatus Methylomirabilota bacterium
CCCGCACTTTGTCCGGCGGAAGAACCGCCGCCACAATGTCCCATTGTTCTTTGGTCAATTCCATCCATAACCACCTACACATCAATGGCAAAAATCACAAGCCCTATTTATGAGATGCGCTCTAGCAATCCAAGTGGCGACACACGCACAATTCTTGGCGGGTCAATATCAGCGACCAAAACGTAATCACGCCATGAATTAGCCATTTTCGCAAATAATTCATGTGCTCGTGCAATTAAATCTTGATTGTCCGATGGCATGACGACATTAAATTCAGGCTTTAGATTTTGTCGAGCGAGATTTCAACTTTTCTTTTTATAAATTTCCTCCGGCGTTTGCAATTGCGGCTCGGTGATCTTGAAGCCGCTATTTTCGACCGAGCGGAAAAAGCACGATTGATAACCTTCGTGGCACGCCGCGCCGGTCTGCTCGACCTGGATGAGCAGCACGTCGCCGTCGCAATCAAACGCGATGTCCTTGATGGTCTGCGTGTGGCCGCTTTCTTCGCCCTTCATCCAGAATTTCTGGCGCGAGCGGCTCCAGAAATGCGTCTTGCCGGTGGCGACGGTTTTTTCCAGCGACGCGCGGTTCATCCACGCGAACATCAGCACGCGCTTGGTTTTGTATTCCTGCACGATGGCGGGAATCAAACCTTGCGCGTCAAATTTCAATTTGTCGTAAAAGCTCATGCGACCGGCAATTTACCACCAAGGCACCAAGGCACAAAGTTGAAATTCTTATATAAATCGAGGTGACGAGGCTCTGGCTGAATTTACGATTTCCGGCATTTGCATTTGCGGCAACGTGGGCTATTTTTGAAATCGGAGGTGGCGATTTTTTGAAAGGAAATATTATGGCAAAAAAACAAACTCAAAGAAATACAAGCAACGGCAATGGCCGGACGGAAGTTTTTTCATTCCGTTCAGCCGGCGCGTCAAACGTCCAACTGGTCGGCGACTTCACTCAATGGGAGCAGCGTCCGATCAATTTGCAAAAGGCCGCCGACGGCACATGGAAGGCGACGGTCATTTTGCCGCCGGGCATCCATCAATACCGCTTCGTCGTGGACGGCCAATGGTGCGACGATCCGGCGTGCGCCCATCGCGCGCCAAATCCGTTCGGCAGCGAAAACATGATGCGACAGGTGGCGTGAGCTTGCGCTCGACGGCGTGGACAGAATTCAATTGTTGACAGTTCCTGAAAACAGGAATAATTGAAATGTATGTTCACTAAAGCTCAAATCGCAAAGTTGCCAGTTGAACAACAGGAAATGCTGGCTCAAATCGAGTTGAGCAAAACTCGCCGACGCGAACAACTTTTAGAAAAAGCTCGCGGCCTCGATTGGCGCTCTCGCTATTGGCCGTTATACCCTTTCGCAATCTTCATGATTTTTGTTGCACTTTATTACTTCAATTCTTTTCACTTACAAGAAAAACCCAGCGTTCTTTATCTTATCGTCGGCATGATGTTTGTAAATGGATTGATTTTTCATATTACCCGCACCAATCGGCGATTGGACGCTTTAGTGGAATTGCTGGACTTCGATCACAAAAATCAGGGCGACAGCAATAATTCAAAGGACGCGTGAATCGAATTCTCGTTGGATTTTTCGGCACGTTGATTGCCGCTCATTGTCTTTTTGCCGCAAGCAACTCCATTCCACAAATGACCAATGCGCCGGTCGCTGCGGTCAGCACCAACAATTCGGAAACCGAATTGCAACAGTTGATGGAAGCCGACGACGCGGCGCTGGCCGAAGTGGATAAATGGGTTCGCGACAACGATGCTTTTGCCGCCAACGGCGCAGGCGAATCGAAAGAGGAATTGAACAAACGCATCCACGCGCGGCTCGACGCCATCCGCAGGCGTTACGACGATTTTCTAAAGCGCAATCCGGATTCCGCGCGCGGCCATCTGGCTTACGGCACTTTTTTGGACGACATCGGCGATGAAGATTTGGGCGTGGCCGAATTTGAAATTTCACGCAAGCTTGACCCGGCCAATCCCGCCGCGTGGAATAATCTGGCGAATTATTACGGCGAGCATGGCCCACAGACCAACGCCTTTGCCGATTATGCCAAAGCCATCGAATTGAATCCGTCCGAGCCGGTGTATTATCAAAATCTCGCGACGACGGTTTATCTTTTTCGCAAAGATGCGCGGGAATTTTACGGCATTGACGAAGCGCACGTTTTCGACAAGGCGCTCGCGCTTTATCGCAAAGCGGTTCAACTTGATCCGGCCAATTTTTCGCTCCGGACCGATTATGCGGAAAGTTATTACGGCATCAAACCGTTGCGCACGAACGATGCGCTCGTCGCCTGGACAAACGCGCTCGCCGTGGCGCAAAACGAAGTCGAGCGCGAAGGCGTTTTCATCCATCTGGCGCGGATTAAATTGGCCGCCGGACGGTTCGCCGAAGCGCAGGCGCATCTCGACGCGGTGACAAATTCATTTTACGACGTGCTGAAAAACCGCCTTCAACACAATCTCAACGAACGTGAAAACGCCGAAAACACAAATTTAACAAATGGCGTGATTGTCACCAATGCTGCGTCCACTTCCACGAAAATGCCGGTTTCAAAACCGTAGAAAATTAAACTTCCTTCACCACGCCCCAATAAACGTCCAGCCGTTTGCCGAGATAAAGTTTCACGGCTTTGACCAAAACGTCCGCTTCCAATTTTTGACCGCGAGCGATGATTTCTTTCAACTCCATGCCCGGCGTTATGGCGAATGCGCCTTGTGAAATAATCGGGCCTTCGTCCAACCGCATCGAAACGAAATGCGCGGTGACGCCGCCGATTTTCACGCCGCTTTCGTAAGCCTGCCGATACGCCTGCGGGCCGGGAAAACTCGGCAGCAACGACGGATGAATGTTGATGATTTTATTTTTGTAGCGCCAGACAAAATTCGGCGACAAAATTTTCATGAATCGCGCGAGCACGACGAAATCAATCTCATTTTCTTCGAGCAACTGTAGCGCACGGGCTTCCGCTTTTGCGCGGTCGTTCCAATTGATGTGGATAAACGGCAATTTGAATTTTTTCGCCAGCAGCGCGAATTGCGGATAATTGCCGATGACCAGCGCGGCGTCCGCATTCAATTTCGCCGCCGCCAGTGTCTCAAAACAATGCGTCTCCTTCGTGACCATGATGGCGAATTTCTGCCGCCGATTCGGCTCGGTGAAGCGCAATTTGATTTCCATGCCCAATTGCGTTGCCAGACTTTGCAGTCCGGCTCGAAGTAAACCGGCGTTCGATTCGCTTTTTTTCCACGAGGCTTGCAACGTCATGCTGAATTGGCCGCGCGTGACCTGTTCTTCGAGCGCCTCGATGTTCGCCTTCTGCTCGAACAAAAAATTGGTGACACGCGCGATGACGCCGGTTTTGTCGCGCCCGATGACCGTGATAGTGGCGAATTGCTTCATAGCCGAACCACGAATAAACACGAATAGGCACGAATTCAAAGGAATTCGAGTTCAAGCTGTTCGTGTTAATCCGTGTCCATTCGTGGTTTATATTGAAAATCTTCCCAATTTGTGCAACTTTTTCCGGCTTTTGTTGTTCAAATTAAACCAAATGGCATTCAGTTCAGCAAAAAATCTGGTCGCATCTGTCGCCGACGCGTCGCCACAGCAGTTCGATGACTGGCGCGCGACGTGGCGCACCGTTGTCGCGGGCGGCTCGAACGAGCCGCTGCTGACGTTCATCGCGCGCGAACGCGGGCTGGCCGAGGATGTTTTCATCCAAAAACTCGCGGCGGCAATCGGCTGGCCGTATTTGGATTTGCACAAACATTCCGTTTCGATCGAGGCGCGCAATAAAATTTCCACGAAGGTCGCGTTTCAATATTCCATCCTTCCCGCCGCGATTACCGACGGCACGTTGCAAGTCGCCGTGAGCGATCCTTTCGACGCAGCGATGATGAGCGCGGTGCGTTTTGACGCGCATATGCCGGTGGAATTTGCCCTCGCGCCAAAAATCGAAATCGAAAAGGCGCTGAAAAAATATTACGGCGTCGGCGCCGAAACGCTCGAAGAACTCGGTGAAGGCGAAGCGATGGAATTGGAAATCACGGACAAGGAAATCACCGAGGACGACCAGGAAGCAAGCGTCATCAAATTCGTCAACCAGATCATTTGGGAAGCGCACAAAGACCGCGCGACGGACATTCATTTCGAGCCGGCGGAGGATGAATTGCGGATTCGTTATCGCATTGACGGCATTTTGCACCAGACACCGATGCCGCCACAGTTGAAACGGTTCCAGGCCGCGCTCATTTCCCGCATCAAAGTGATGAGCGGAATGAACATTTCGGAAAAGCGTTTGCCGCAGGACGGACGCATCAATGTCCGCATCAAAGGCGAGGAAATTGACATCCGCGTTTCCACCGTGCCGACCGTTTATGGCGAAAGCGTTTCGCTGCGCTTGCTCACGCGCGGAAAAATTTTCTTGAGCCTCGACAAGCTCGGCTTTGCGCCGAAGGACGAAGCGATGATCCGCGACATCATCGTCAAGCCGCACGGCATTTTTCTCGTCACCGGCCCGACGGGTTCCGGAAAATCCACGTCGCTCTATGCATTTTTGAGCGCGATCAATTCCGTTCACAAACGCATCATCACAATTGAAGAGCCGGTGGAATATGAATTGAAAGGCATCAATCAAATCGCCGTGCGTTCGGACATCGGCCTGACATTCGCGATGGGATTGCGCCACATTTTGCGGCAAGACCCGAATGTGGTGATGGTCGGCGAAATTCGCGACCAGGAAACGGCGGAAATCGCCATTCGCGCGTCGCTGACCGGCCATTTGGTTTTTAGCACGCTGCACACGAACGATGCTTCGAGCGCGTTCACGCGATTGATTGACATGGGCATCGAGCCGTTTCTTGTCGCGTCATCGGTCGAAGCCGTCATGGCGCAACGGCTCATCCGCACGATTTGCCCACATTGCAAGACGGAGCAGAAAGTGGACCGCGATTACCTGCGCAAAATCGGCTTTCCCGAAGAGGACATCGAAACGGCTAAAGTCTGGCACGGCATCGGTTGTGAAGAATGCCGCCAGCTTGGCTATCAGGGACGCAAAGGCATTTACGAATTGCTCATCGTCAACGAAGCGATACGCCCGTTCGTTTTGAACCGCTCGCCGGCCAACACGATTGCGCAAAAAGCCATCGAGCAGGGAATGCGCACGCTGCGCACCGACGGCTGGAACAAAGTCAAAAATGGCGAGACGACCATCGAAGAAGTTTTGCGCGTGACGCAGATGGAGGAACATCTTGAATCGCTGGCCGGCGGCGAACAAACGCAATTCATCACGCGAACCTAAATTATTTTTTCATGTCCCGCTGGAATTCCTGCAACGTTCTGCAAATTGTGCCCGACGCGAGCCGCCTTTGGCAGTTCGACGCGAAGGGCGGAAATTTCGTTTTGGCGCGCGAGCAAAAGACCGCCGCCGGCGAACTGCTGCCGTCGCGCTTCGTCGGCAAATCGTGGAGTTCGCTTTGGCAGCCGAAACTGAACGTGGCGTGGCTGCCGCCGGAAGAAGTTTTCCTGCGGGTGATTGAACTGCCCAAAAGCAATTTCGAAGAAACGCGCTCCATGGCGGAGCTGCAATTGGAAAAACTTTCGCCGATGCCCGTCGCGCAAATCGTATGGGCGATCCATATCCTGCCTTCGGCGCCGCCGGATTTGCAAAACGTCGTCGTCGTGATCGCTTCGCGCATCGCGGTGGAGGAATTTTTAGGCAAGCTTGAGGCGCGCGGGTTTCTTGCCGACCAGTTGGAAGTGCCGATGCTCGATCAATTGGCCGCGACGCCCGCATTGGGCGATGGCGCGTGGATTTATGCGGGGATGCGCGGGCAAAATTCCGCGCTGGTCGCGTGGTGGAGCGGCGGCGTGCTGTGCAATTTAAGTTTCATCGTTTTGCCTGCCAATGGCGGCCGCGCGAAAAGTCTGCGGGAACAACTCGCGCAAATTTCGTGGTCGGGTGAATTGGAAGGCTGGCTGACGGCGCAGCCAAAATGGCATTTGATGGCCGATGCCGTGACTGCCGCCGACTGGGAAAATTTGCTGCGCGAAACGCTGAACGAGCCGGTGCAGGTGATGCCGCCAATACCAGCGGCGGAACTGGCGGCGTATACGGCGCGGCGTGCCGCCACAACGGGCAACGGATTGTTGCCGGCGGAATTTTCCGATCGCTATCGCGAGCAATTCCGCGACCGGCTTTGGTTGCATGGGCTTTATATCACGGGAATTGTTTATGTGATTTTTGTGGCGATTTATTTCGCGGCGACGACCGTGCTTGGCTACAAAACGCGCGCCGGCGAACATCAGGTCGCGCAAATAGCCGGCGATTATACAAACGTGCTGGAACTCAAGGCGCGTTATGAAGTGCTCAAGGAGCGCGACCAGTTGAAATATGCGGCGCTGGATTGCTGGAAAATTGTCGCCGAACAATTGCCCCAAAGCATCACGTTGCAGAGGTTCGTTTTTTCCAGCGACAGGTTGACTTTGAGCGGCACCGCGCCGCAGGAGCAATTCAACACGCTTTTGGAATTCAATCGCGCGATGAAAAAAGTCACGCTCAACGGCAGGCTGATGTTTAATTCGCAAGGTGGTGAAGATGTCACCCCGCGTGTTGCCGGAAATAATTATAATTGGAGTTTCACCCTGCAATTGGCGAACACGGAGGAAAAAACGCCATGAACAAAGTCTTTGCACAATTGCGTCCGATGGAACGCCGGCTGGCCGTCGGCGTGCTGGTGATTTTGATCTTGGTGCTGAACTGGATTTTTATCTGGCCGCATTTTTCGGACTGGGGCAAATTGCGGCAGCGCATGGATGCGGCGCAAAAAAAAATGGAGTTGTATCGGACAACTATTTCAGAAAAACCGAAATACGAGGCGCTGGTAAAAGTTTTTCAAAGCCAGGGACAATTCGTTGCGCCGGAAGAGCAGGCGTTCAATTTTCTCCAAACCATCCGGAACCAGGCGGGTGACAGCGGCGCTCTCGTCGCGAATTATGGGCGCACGGCGACTCATACAAATCAGTTTTTCACAGAATTATCGCAAGGCCCAGTCTCGGTCGTCGCGACCGATTCGCAGCTTGTGGATTTTCTTTACAAACTCGGCGAAGGCGCCTCGATGGTGCGCGTGCGGGATTTGGATATGCAACCCGACGCGCCGCATCAGCATCTAAACGCCAACATGCAGCTTGTCGCCAGTTATCAAAAAAAACCGGCCGCGCCGGCCGCGACAGAAACCGCGCCGAAAACACCGGCAATGGTTCAAACCAATTCCAAACCCGCAACTGTTAAGCCAAAATGAAAACGCTTTACCCAAAAGCCATATGAAAACGATCCACCTTCGCTACGCTGCGGCGCGACAAGCCGCGTTCGTCCTGATTTTATTTTTAACCGGCCTCGACCTTTGGGCGCAAACGACCAATGCGCCGTCTGCGGCCTCGCGCTTGCGCCAGTTGCAGCAACGCCGCGCCATGACAAATAATCCGGCGACAATGTCCACCGCGCCCGGTGCGCCGGCGGCAGCAACGCCGTTGCAATCGCCTCCAAATTTTTCCGCGCCCGCCGGACCTGCGGTTCCGCAGCAGCCAATTTTGCCGATGACGGCTTCCGGCCAGGAAAAAGAAGTCCCCGGTTACTCTTTTCAATATGAAGGTGTTGATGTGAACCAGGTTCTTGAGGTTTATGCCAAATTGGTCGGACGCACGTTGTTGCGCGCAAATATATCGTCGCCGCCGATTATTTTGACAACGCAATCACCGTTGACCAAGAGCGAGGCGATTCAGGCATTGCAGGCGGTGCTGGCGCTCAATGGCATTTCGGTCATAAATATTAGTGACAAATTCGTAAAGGTGGTCCCGACATCCGACGCGGCGGGCGCGGGCGCGGCTTTGGACACCACTGACATGGCGGATTTGCCGGATTTGGGTTCGTATGTGACGCATATCGTGCAATTGAATTACGTCAAACCCAGTGTCATGCAGCCAATCATTGCGCCATTGGCAAAAATCAATTCCATCATTCCGATTGAAGACAACGGGATTCTCGTGATCCGCGATTACGCGGAAAACGTCAAGCGCATGTTGGAAATGATTGCGCAAGTGGACGTGAGTTCGCCGCAGGAATACACCAATGAAGTCATCGAAATCAAATACGCGCTGGCCGGAGACATCGCCAGCGCGCTGAACAGCCTCGGCGGCACGGGCGGCGCAACCGTCTCCATCGGCACTTCCAGCGCGACGACACCCATCAGCGGTGTTGGCAATACCGGCCAGCGAAGTGGCATTGGCGGCGGCGGATCCGGCGGCTCGATAAATTCCGGCTTTGGATCCGGAGGCGCCACATCATACGGCGGCAACCAGCAGCGATTTGGAGCGCAAGGAACAACGGCCACGCCCAATGGCACGGCATCAACAGGCTCGACTTTCCAACAACGATTGCAAAATATCGTTCAAAACGCCGCCAGATCCAGCGGCGGCGGGCAGCAGGATCAAATTCAAGTTTTTGGCCAGGCAAAAATCATCGCCGATGCGCGCGCCAATTCATTGCTCGTCTTTGCCACGAAGGCGGACATGGAACGTATCAAGGCAGTCGTCGCGAAATTGGACATCCTGCTCTCGCAAGTGCTGATTGAATCCGTTGTGATGGATGTGACTTTAGGACATACGCTTAATTTGGGAGTTTCCGCCGCGCAAAATCCACAACAATTGACTCCTCATATCATCGGCGGCGGTGGAGTAAATAATGGCCAGCCGTTTCTAACTTTTTTGAAACAAGTCAGCACTAATGGCGTTGCTTCAATCGTGGCTTCCGGGCTGACCAATTCCACTTTTGGCAATAATCTTCCCGGCGGTTTAAGTTATTTTGGTAATATTGGGCCGACATGGGACGTGGCGGTAGAAGCGGCGGAATCTGACAATTCCGCGAATATCATTCAACGTCCGCGTATTCAAACTTCACAGGCCAAACCTGCAACATTTTTCGTCGGCCAGACAGTGCCTTATGTCACCGGCACCACTTTCGGCGGCTCTTTTGGCAATCAATCTTCCTATTCGCAATTGTCGGTGGGTGTAGAATTGGATGTTACGCCCTTCATCAATCCTGATGGCCTGGTCGTCATGGACATCAATCAGGAAGTGGATGACTTGAATGGCACAACACATATTGATGGCGTCGGTGATATTCCAAACACCATCAAACGAACATTTTCATCAGAAATTGCCGTCAAAGACAAAGACACCATCATGCTCGGCGGCTTTGTCCGTTCCGACAGAAGCAAAACCAAAAGTGGCATTCCATTGTTGCAGGACATTCCCATTCTCGGCTTTTTGTTCCGGCAACAAAACACCACAAAAGATCGCCAGGAAACGATTATTCTGATGCGTCCGACGGTTTTGAAGACGCCTGAAATTGCCGCCAAACAAGCGCTCATCGAAGAGGAACGGTTGCCCGGCATTTCCGCAGCTGCTGCGGAAAATGACAAAGAGGAAGCCGCGCAAGTCGCTGCGGAACGTAAGGCCGAAAAACAACGCGCGAGGCTTCGGAACAAGGAAAATGGTTTTTTCACTCCGGCCGTGACCGTTCCGCCGCCGGCTCAAGTGGACACCAACCTGGCCCTGCCGCTGCCCTGATCGCAGGGAAAAAATGCGGCAAAAAAATTATTCTGTGGGAATAAGAGTTTGACAGGTTGCGGACACGATTTATCTTAAAGCGCAAAACTATGGCCGATATTCCTCCGAACATTCCGGGCGCTCCACTGGGCGCTGTGCCGCCGCAAAAAAAAGAAACTGGCAAGGTTCAGCCCAAAAAGGAAACCGTCCGCATCAATTTGCCGCCCAAGCCGTCTGCCGCGCCGACAATCAAATTGCCGACGTTGCCGCCCGGCGGCCCGACCGGCGCGCCAAGCGCCGCGCCTACGCAGATCATCCGAACTGCCGCGCCGCCGCCGCGCACTGCCGCCGCGCCCGCTGCCGGTCGTCCGACGACTGCTGCGCCGCCCGCGCCTCGAACTGCCGCTCCGCGCCCAGTCTCCGCCGCCGCGACGACAATAGGAACATTGGATAAAATTTTGGCGATTGCCGCGATGGTCGCCGCGCTTTTCGCCGTCGGCAGCGCGCTTTACCTCATGTTTGGAATCACAATCGGCAGCTAAAAGCGCCGCCGGCAAAATTTAATTTTATGGCATCACCGCTCATCGTCACGCTCACGCAGGAAAATTTTCCCCAGCACGTCCTGCAATCGCAAACGCCCGTCCTCGTGGACTTTTGGGCCGAATGGTGCGGCCCGTGCAAAATGATCGCGCCGCTGCTCGATGAGCTTGCCGACGAATACGACGGCAAAATCAAAATCGGCAAAGTCAACATTGACGACCAGCAATCGCTCGCCGCGCAATATGGCATTCGTGCCATTCCCACGCTGTTGCTCATCAACAAAGGCCAGGTCGCCGAGCAAATGGTCGGCGCAAAAAGCAAACGCGATTTGAAGGCCAGCCTTGACCGCGTCGCCGTCTGACGCGCGGTTATGCCGTTCATCGTCACGCCCGGACAATTTTCACAGCGCGCAAATTTTTATCATCAACTGGCGCAACTGACGGCTGCGGGAATCGGCGTCACCGGCGCGCTCGAACAACTGCAACGTCATCCGCCCGCGCGTTCCTATCGCGCGCCGATCCAATCTTTTCTAAATGAACTCGCCCAAGGCAAAACGCTTTCTGAAAGTTTGCGGCATGAAAACTGGCTGCCTGATTTTGATTTGACGTTGGTTGATGCGGGCGAGCGCAGCGGCCGTCTTGATTCCTGTTTTCGCCTGCTGGCGGATTATTACAACCAGCGCGCCGCCATCGCCAAACAAATCATTTCGCAAACGATTTATCCGGCGTTTCTGATTCATTTTGCGGCGCTGATTTTTTTGATCGTGCTTCCTTTTGCCGCATCGCAATTCAACGCGAGTCTGCCAATGCTCTTTGCCAAAGCCGCGCTCGCGCTTTCGCCGATTTACATTGCCATCGCGGCGATGATTTATGCCAGCCAAAGCAAGCACGGCGAAAAATGGCGCGCGCTCATGGAAAACATTTTGAATCGCGTGCCGCTTCTGGGTTCGGCGCGGCGTTCATTGGCATTATCGCGGCTGGCGATGGCGCTCGAAGCGCTCATCAGCGCAGGTGTGAATATCATTGAAGCTTGGAATCTCGCTGCGACGGCCAGCAATTCATCCGCATTGCGCCGCGCTGTTGCGGATTGGAAATCTCATTTTGCCGATGGTCGGACTCCGGCGGAACTGGTCCGTTTGTCCCCAATTTTTCCAGAAATGTTTGCCAATCTTTATCACAGCGGCGAAGTCAGCGGCAAATTGGACGAAACCTTGCGTCGGCTTCACGTTTTTTACCAGGAAGACGGCGCATACAAGCTCCAACTCATCGCGCAATGGACGCCGCGCGCCATTTATCTTCTTGTAGTGCTGGTCATCGCTTACAAAATCATTCAATTTTACACCGGCTATTTCAATCAGGTTTCCAACGTTATGAATGGATTTTGAAGCTGTTTGAAACTTCGAATTGCGGTTGACAGTCGCCATTGCAATCTTTATATTAAAGCGTCTCTTAATCAAAGCCGTTTATGAAATTTGCCCAAGCCTTTCTTTGCGCGGCCATTTGCAGCGCTGTTTTTTCTTTTGGCATCAACGCACAGGCGCAGTCGAAGCCCGGCTACGTCACCGTTGTCCGCATTCAGGGCGAAGCCCGTTATTCCAAAGGCAATGATGAATGGCATCCATTGACTGTCGGGCAAACGCTGACCGCCGGCAGCATCATCCAAACAGCGGCGGATACATCCGTTGATCTTGTTCTTGGCGAAAAAATCGGCTATCATATTGACCCGACTCCCGACAAAGTTGCTCCCGCAGCCGATGCCAATGTTCGCGGCCTCTCTTCTTATAAGGCTGTTGCCCGGCAAAACGTCATCCGCATGAGTCCGGACACCGTGCTGGCCATTGATAAATTGACCGTCGCCAGCACTGGCGTGGATGCAGTCAGCGATACGGAACTGGATTTGCGGCAAGGAACAATTTTCGGCAATGTCAAAAAACTGTCGTCTGCCTCGCAATATCTGATCAAAATTCCCAACGGCATCGCCGGTGTCCGTGGCACCACGTTCATCATGAGCGCCAGCGGTGCCATCACCGTCGTTCAAGGCTCGATGGTGCTTTCGGCGACCGGCCCGAACGGTTCCACAACGGTTGTTTTAGGGCCGGGCGATCAATATGATCCTGCCACCGGACAAACCACACATCTGACGCCGCAGGAATTCGCCGCAGCGGAGCGCACCGCCGTTTTGACCATTACGCTCGTTGAGGGAATCATCTCTTTTGGCGACGACAGAACAATTATCTTCGTTTCGCCGACGCATGGTCGCCCGCCTCATGTGCCGCCAGGGCCGCCTTGATTTTACAATCGCAATTTCAACCAGAGCAGCCTTGAGTTGCTCTGGTTTTTTGTTTAACTCGACGGTGTGAAGCTCAAGCCGTTCAAGCGCACGCCGCTCATTCTTGCCTTTGCTGTTCTTGCGTTCGTTTGCGGATTGCGGCTGGCACAATTGGATTTCTTCGAGCGGCTTGAGCGGATGACTTACGATTTGCGCGCGCAAACCGCGCTGCATTTTCCGGCGACTGCCGCGACAAACCTTGCTTTCGTCTCCATCGAAGAATCCAGCATCGCCGCCGTAAAAAATGGGAGTGTCGGTTTTCATTTCGGACTTTACTGGCCGCGCGAAGTTTATGGGCGGCTTGTGGATGAGCTTTCTGAACAAGGCGCTAATACCGTCGCCTTCGACGTGCTGTTCAACGAATTGCGGCCCGACCATCCGTCCGTGCAAATGGCCGACGGCAGCTTTGTTGACTCCGACGATTATTTCGCGCGGCAAATGCGCCGCGACGGCAACGTCATTCTTGCCGATACCAGCGACGCGCCGTTGCCGGATTTGTTTGCCACCAACACGCTCGCTCTTGGCGACGTCACGACCGAAAAAGATTCCGACGGCGTGCTTCGCCGCGCCAAAGCATTTCGGATTTATCGCCAATGGCATCCGTATTTTCAAAAAGCGGCGGAAGAATTTGATTTGGATTTAACGCGCGCAAAAATTGCCTCCGGCCAGATCGTTTTGCCTCGCGTGAATGGCGAGCAAATCAAAATTCCCGTGGATGCTGGCAATAATTTTGACCTTTCCGGCTTCGGCAAAAAATTATCCGGCAAAGCAAAAGCCTTCACCGATGAACGCGTCTGGCAAATGGGAATTGTCCTCGCCGCGCAACAATTGAAACTTGATTTGGCGAATGCCAAAATTGATTTGCCGCATGGTAAAATTATTTTGCGCGGCGAAAATGAGGTTGAGCGGACAATTCCCGTAGATGCGGACGGCTATTTTTACATTGATTGGCGGCTGCCGCCCAACGACCCGCATTTATTCCGCGCGCCGATTGAAAATTTGCTCGCACAAGATTTTCGCCGCTTGAATGGAGAGACCAATAATTTGGCTGGCAGTTTTCGCGGCAGACTCGTTATCGTCGGTTCGGCAGCACAAGGAAATGATTTGACCGACCGCGGCGCGACGCCGCTCGAACGCGACACCTTGCTCGTCAGCAAACATTGGAACGTCGCCAATTCCGTCATCACCGGCCAATTCATCCGCCGCGCGGCGTTGCCGGTTGAACTCGCGCTCATCATTTTGCTCGGGGCGCTCACCGTATTTCTTACATGGCAATTGCGCGCGTTCTTGGCGGCTGGTGCGACATTTCTTCTGGCGGTGATTTATGTCGCCATCGCGTTTTTTGCCTTCGTGAAATTTCGTTTCTGGCTGCCGCTCGTTTTTCCGATTGCGGGCGCGATGCTGGTCGAGCATTTGATGCTGGTCGCTTATCGCGTCGTTTTTGAAGAAGGGGAAAAACGCCGCGTCAAATCCGTTTTTTCAAAAGTCGTCGCGCCGGACATCGTCAATGAATTGCTTCAAGTGGAAAAACTTTCGCTCGGCGGCGGACGGCGCGAAATCACGGTTTATTTTGCCGATGTGCGGGGTTTCACAACTTTCACCGATGAAAGTCAGGCAAAAGTTTTGCAGCATATCCAAGAGAATAATCTTTCCGGCGTGGAAGCCGAAGCCGCCATCAATGAAGAAGCGCGCGAAACGCTCAACACGGTGAACCTTTATCTCGGCACGCTCGCCGACATCATCAAGCGGCACAACGGCACGCTCGACAAATACATCGGCGATTGCGTCATGGCGTTTTGGGGAGCGCCAGTGTCAAACGAAAAACACGCCGTTGCCTGCGTGCGCGCCGCGATTGATGCGCAACGGGCGATTTATGAAATCAATTTGCAGCGCGTTGCCGAAAATCATAAACGCGAACTGGAAAGCATGATGGGCGAGGCCGCTCATATAAAATCTAAATTGCCCGTCCTGATGCTCGGCAGCGGCGTTAATACCGGCATGGCGACCGTCGGCCTGATGGGTTCGAGCGAGCATTTGCTGAATTACACCGCGTTCGGACGCGAAGTAAATCTCGCCAGCCGGCTCGAAGCCGTTTCGGGACGCGGACGCATTGTCATCGGCCAAATGACCTACGAACATTTGAAGCGCGATGATCCGAAATTGGCGGCGACATGCCTTGTTTTGCCGCCGGTGAAGGTCAAAGGCATCGTCGCTGAAATCAAAATTTATGAAGTGCCATGGCGTCCGGCGGATGCGTCGCCGTTCGATGAAGAGCTTTTTGGAACCGGCCCGACGGAAGGAACATCGTTCACCGGCATCGTCCAGCGCGAAAGCCACTGACATTTTAAGTTTTGAATTTTGAATTTTTAGTTTTTAATTAAGCGAAATGCGAACGGCGATTTATCCTGGCAGTTTTGACCCGTTGACCAACGGCCATTTGGACGTGCTTCAACGCGCGACGAAATTATTTCATCGCGTCATCGTCGCCATCGCCAAAAACGAAAGCAAAAATCCATTGTTCACGCCCGCCGAACGCGTGGCGCTGATCCGGGAAGCCGTGACGCATTTGCCAAACGTCGAAGTCGAGGCGTTTGACGGATTGCTCGTGGACTACGTCCGCAAACATAAAGCGCAGGCGATCGTGCGCGGCTTGCGTGCCGTTTCGGATTTTGAATTTGAATTTCAGATGGCGTTGATGAACCGCAAGCTCGATGAAAATATCGAGACGATTTTTATGATGCCCAAGGAAACTTACACGTTCATCAGCTCGCGCATCGTCAAGGAAATCGGCCGGCTCGGCGGCGACATCAGCCCGTTCGTGCCGCCGCATGTCGAAACAGCGCTGAAGAAAAAGTTGAAGCTGAAAAATTAGCCGCAAAAGAACGCAAAAGGCTGTGCAGGTTCAAATCGCAAAGTATGTTAAATATTCAAAATGAGCGCGTGTTATGGAATCAGACAAAAACAGTTTAGTTTTCAAGTTCGATGACAAAACTTTGAACATTTGGCTTAACGGCAGGATAATTGCCATATATCCAAAAGAGGAACTTTCGCGCGACGTTCTTGATATACTTTTCAACCGTCTTTATTTGCTTATCAGGCAACCCACCGGCCAAAGCGGATTTCACGATGCCGTTGATGTCGGATTTCGTCTGCCAAGCGTCGGTTTGTGTGTATTGTGTTCCCAGCAAGCCAACCTGCTTGGCGGTCTTTGTTGGAATTGTTTCAATTCAGACCACTCGCAACCGAAACTTTAATTCAAATTAGGACACTACCCAAAATTTCTTCGCCTTTGTGTCTTGGCGACTTGGTGGTAAAATAAATTCATGTCGTTGAAAGTAAATCTTCGTCATTTGGACGAGCACGAAATCCATTTGAAGGGCGAATTGCCCGTCGAAGAATTGGATTTTGATGTGCATGACGAACTGATTCGCGCGGAGCAGCCGTTGCATTACGATTTAACCGTTGAAAAATTGCATGACAGCATTTTAGTCCGGGGCAAATTGGAATTGACGCTGGATTGCGAATGCGTTCGCTGCCTGAAACCGTTCGAGCAAAAGATAAAATTGGAGTATTGGGCGCAGCATTTGCCGCTGGAAGGCGGGGGAAAAGTGTCCGTTGAGAACGATTTCGTAGACTTGACTCCGTTCGCGCGGGAAGATATTCTGCTTGAATTTCCGCGGCATCCGCTGTGCAAACCGGATTGCGGCGGATTGAAAAAATCAGCGAAAAAACCCGCGGTAAAACAGGAAAACAAATCCGCGTGGGCTGAATTGAACAAACTAAAACTGTAATTTAAGAATTTATGGGCGTTCCAAAACGTAAACCATCCCGGAGCCGGCAGCGTATGCGCCGCGCTTACAACAGCGTGCTGAAACTGCCGCAATTGAACACGTGCCCGCAATGCGCCGCGCCCTACATTCCGCACCGGGTCTGCCCGGCGTGCGGTTTTTACAAAGGACGGCAAGTGATCAGCGTCACGGCAGGCGCTTAAAATAATTTTCAGTTCTTAATTTTTAATTTTAAGTTTTGTTCGCGGAGAATTTCGCGATTTTGTCTTCAGCTTAAAACTTAAAATTCAAAACTTAAAATTTCGATGAGAATCGCAGTGGATGTCATGGGCGGCGACCACGGTTGCGGGGTGATCATCGCGGGCGTGAAGCTCGTGCTTGAGGCCAATAAAAAAATTTCCGCGCTCTACCTCGTCGGCGATCAGGCTGCCATCCACGCGGCGCTGCCTGAACGCGGATTTCGCGATCATCGCGTCCGCGTTGTTCACGCCAGTGAAGTCGTGGAAATGGACGACAAACCGGCTGTCGCGCTTCGCCGGAAAAAAGATTCTTCCATCGCCCGCGCCGCAGAATTGGTTCACGATGGCAAAGCTGACGCGCTGGTTTCGCTTGGCAACACCGGCGGCATTTTTGCGGCGGCGACGTTCAAAGTCGGGCGCATCGCAGGCGTTGATCGCGGCTGCATCGCAACGGTGATTCCGCGACAGGGAAACGAATTTGTCTTGCTCGACGCGGGCGCGAACATCGAGTGCAAACCATTTCATCTCGCGCAATTCGCGGTGATGGGCAGCGTTTATTCGCGCGAAGTGCTCGGTCGAAAAAAACCACGCGTCGGCATTTTGAGCATCGGCACGGAAGATTCCAAAGGCAATGAATTGACGTTGGCGGCGTTCAAATTGTGCAAGCTGCTGGATTTGAATTTCATCGGCAACGTCGAAGGACACGATCTGTTCAAGGACCACGTGGACGTCGTCGTTTGCGATGGATTTGTTGGCAACATTGTTTTGAAAACTTCGGAGAGTCTGGCGGTCGCGATGTTTTCGATGTTGAAGCGCGAATTGATGAGCAGCGCAAAACGGCAGATTGGTGCGTATCTGGCCAAAGGCGCGTTTCACGCCATCCGCAAGCGCATGGACCCGGAAGTTTATGGCGGCGCGCCGTTGCTCGGTTTCAACGGCATGGTGTTCAAGGCGCATGGCTCTGCGCGCGAACGCGCCATCGCGAGCGCGCTGCGCGTGACCGCCGATGCCGTGCAGCATCACGTCAACGAAATCATTGCGCGCGAAATCGCGAAGGCAAACGAAAAATTATCAGCAGCAGAAGTTCCTGTTTTAAAATGAAACCCAAATTCAAAAATCCGCGCGCCAAACATGATTTTATTGGCCGCACCTGTTCCATCGCCGGCATCGGCTCGTATGTGCCGGAAAAAATCCTGACGAATCACGATTTGGAAAAAATGGTCGAGACTTCGGATGAGTGGATCGTTTCCCGCACCGGCATCAAGGAACGTCACATCGCGGCGAAGGACGAATTTACTTCCGACATGGCTGCCAAAGCCGCCGAACGCGCCATGAAAATGGCCGGCGTCACGCCCGACCAAATTGATCTCATCATCGTCGCCACAATCACGCCTGATATGCCGTTTCCGGCAACGGCGTGCCTCGTTCAGAAAAAAATCGGTGCCAAGCGGGCGGCGGCATTTGATTTGGAAGCCGCGTGCTCCGGTTTCATTTACGGACTGGAAATCGGGCAACAATTTATTCTGTCGCGCACTTACGACACGGTGCTGGTCATCGGCGCGGAAAAACTTTCGTCCATCACCGATTGGACCGACCGCAACACTTGCGTGCTGTTCGGCGACGGCGCGGGCGCGGCGATTTTGCAAAACCGCGAAAATTCCCATGGCTTGCTGACGACCGCGATGGGCGCGGATGGTGACAAGGCGGATTTACTTTTCATGCCAGCGGGCGGAAGCCGCTGTCCGGCTACAAAAGATTCGGTGGACGGGCGACTGCATTATCTGCGGATGGAAGGCAAAGAAACGTTCAAAAATGCCGTGCAAGCGATGCAATCGGCGGCGAATGAAGTTTTGCGCCGGTGCGAAATTGATATTTCGAAAATCAAGTGTATCATCCCACATCAGGCAAATCGCCGCATCATTGACGCCGTCGGCGAACGGCTCGGTGCGAAACCGGAGCAAATTTTCGTAAATCTGGAAAAATACGGCAACACATCCGCTGCATCCGTAGCGATTGCTTTGGACGAAGCCGTGACGTCAGGAAGAATTTCGCGTGGCGATCTGATTTTGTTGGTCGTGTTCGGTGCTGGATTGACGTGGGGCGCGGCGGTGATCGAGTGGTGAATAAGTAATCAATAAAAATGCCGCAACTGATTTGACGATAGCTGGCAACGTGCTAGTGTAACTCGGTTCTATGAGCGCAAAAAAATACGTCGGCAGTTCGTTCGAACAACCTTTGACGGTTGAAGCGCGGCAGGCAAAACTGGAATTGTCCGCCGATACCGTTGTTATCCACAAAAATGGCATCGAGTTTCGCAGCCCTGCGCCATTTATTGAATGGACGGAAATGACCGTCTCGCTGCAATCGCCGCGCAACGGCAGCAAACTGCATTGCGCGGGCGTCATCGTGGGATGCTCCGGCAGCAAACACGCCGGCTACAATGTTTCGATGATGTTCACGAGCCTTTCAAAGCAGGCGCAATCGCGCTTGAACACCATGGCGCACTCCGACTTGGGTGCCGGTTGATCTGCAATTTTAAGATTTGCAACCCCGAACAAACGTTCGGGGTTTATTTTTTGACCGTTTGCGGCGGAATTTCTACACTGTCCGCTCATGAAAATTTTGCTCACGACCACTTCCTTCCAAGACACCCCCGGCGCGCATCACGATTTGCTGAAACAAACCGGCTGGGAAATCATCACCGCGCGCGGCCCGCTGAACGAAGCGGACACGCTCGCGCTGGTCGGCGACGTGGACGGTTACATTTGCGGCGACGATGCCATCACGCGCCAGGTTCTGGAAAAGGCGCGTCCGAAGCTGAAGGTCTTGAGCAAATACGGCATCGGCGTGGACAAGATTGACGTGAAGTCCTGCACGGAATTCGGCATCCCGCTGCTCTTCACGCCGGGCGTGAATCATACGACCGTGGCCGAACACAATTTTCTCCTGCTGCTCGCATTGGAGAAAAATTTTCTGTTCCATACCGACTCCACCCGGAGTGGCGACGCAAAAACCAATTGGAAGCGCAAGACCGGCCACGAACTTTTGGACAAAACCATCGGCATCATCGGGCTGGGACGGATTGGAAAAGAAGTCGCGATCCGTTCGCACGCTTTTGGAATGAAAGTCATCGCGTTCGATAAACATTTCGATGAAGCCTTCGGCAAACAATACGACGTGAAAAAAGCAAATTCGTTCGACGAAATCTACGCCGCGAGCGATTACATTTCACTGCACACGAACCTCACGCCGGAAACGCGCGACATGATTTCTGCGAAGTCGTTTGCGAAGATGAAGCCGGGCGTTTTGATTTTGAACTGCGCGCGTGGCGAAATCGTGAATACGAACGACATGGTGGCCGCGTTGAAATCCGGTCAGGTGGGCGGTTACGGCACGGATGTTTTGGATCACGAGCCGCCGGCGGCGGATCATCCGCTGCTCAAGCTGCCGAACGTCGTCTGCACGCCGCACGTCGCGTCGCGCACTTACGAGAGCGTGGCGCGTCAGGCCACCTGCGCCGTGAAAAATCTCATCCTTGCGATGAACGGCGAAAAACCCATAGCGCAGGTGAATCCCGAAGTGCCGGTGAAGAAAGTTTTCCGGCATGAAACCGGGCTCGCAGCCGCACATACTGGATCAAACACCCGCTGAACGGGTTCCTTACCTCGCGCATCCCAACGGCTGGTGGCGTGACGCCGCGCAAAAATTGATTGTCTTGAGCGGCGACAAATCAGTTGTGACTGCATGGCAAAGATTAAATCCAAATCCCCTCGCCCGGCAGCCGGGTCAAAAAAATTAGGAACAGCCAGAGTTGCGCCAGCAGCGAGGGAAGTTTTGATAAAATTGCGGCGTTTCACTTGTAGATAGTTATGGGGTTGAACAGTGTCGGGATTAATTTCCCTTCGCATCCAGCTTCAACGAGTGCATAATGAAATCATCCAAGACTTTTTCAAAGCCCGCTCCGCCGGGAAAGCCATGTCCGCCGTTGTGTGTCATCCAATAAGTTGCATCGGCGCCTGCGGACACAAGTTTTTCATATAGTTCTTTGCCTTCCAGCCCGGGAACAGTCGTGTCTTTTTCGCCGTCGCAAATAAGCAGGGGCGGAACGTTTTTGCGCACCTGGCCAACCGGGCACATCCGCGTATAAAGAGCCTTGTGCGCGTCGGTGTCAGGAGTGACGCCGTGGAACAGAACACGGAAGCGCGGACGGGAATCATTCGGAATTTTATTGTCGGCCTTGCGAAAAGAAATTTTTCCATCCGCATTGGTGATGACGTCGTCAGGCCCTTGATTCCAGAACCGGACGAAATCCGCAGGCGGAATGTAGCTGAAGCTGCCGGAAACCTTTGCGCTGACGCCTTCAAGTCCGGGTGTCGGCCCGCCGTCATCAAAATCTTCAGGAACCATCGCGACCATCAGGCTCAAAAGCCCGCCCGCCGAACCGCCGGTGACATCAATCCGGTCCGGGTCAATGTTAAAACGCTTTGCATTCTGGCGGATGAAACGGATGGCGTTGCGGCAATCACGGATGTTTTGAGGAAAACCACCCTGCGGCCCCAGCCGGTATTGGATGGAAAAGATCGCCAGTCCATGGCGGATGAATACGCGGGAACCTCCCGCCTGGTTGAACTTTGACACTGGCCCGCCGCCATAAAACCAGCCTCCGTGAATTTCCACGATTGCCGGTGTTGGATTTGTGGCGTCCTCCGGTAGAAAGGCGTTCAGTTTAAGTTCTTTGCCATCCACCACGCTGTAGACGATGTTTGATTCAGAACTGTAAGCGGGATCTGAATTTTGTTGAGCGATGGCGGCGGACGACGCCATCAATCCCATGATGGCAAACAAGGGCGGCAGATATTTTTTCATGTTAAATCGAGGGCAGGGGACAAGTGCATTCATAAGCATGTTTAGTTTAACTATTTTGAATCAAGCCGGACGGGTTTGTAGCCGCCGCGCGATTTGAAATACATCAGCAGCGCGAGATAGCACGCGAATGTGAAAATCGGGAACATCGCCATTTTGCCGAGCGCGCTGAACTTGCCGGCGGTGGTGGCCGCCTGCAGGTCGGTCTGCGCTTTCGTGTCGGTCACGGCGGCGCTCTTCACGGGGTCAATCGCCTCATAAGTGCCGAGGAGGTATTTTGGACTCGGATCCATCTTCACCTGCTCGTAGAGCGCGGGGTTCGCGGCGCGCAACTGCTGCGTGGTGGTGCTTTCCTGCATATAGCCGAGAAAGGGCGCGCCAAGAATGCCGACGGCCAGCATTCCGATGCCGCCCATCGCGTTCAACGTGAGCGCGCCGCCCTTCGGGCATTGCTCGGAGGTCAGGCCAAGAATCGTCGGCCAGAAAAACGTGATGCCGACGCCGAACAGCGTCGCCGCCGCGAAAATGGTTCCGGTTCCCGCATGGGCGGTGTGGGACAGCGCGAGAATTCCAAGGCTGGCGAGCGCGGAACAGGCGGCGAGCAAACCGACCGGCGAAAATTTATGGATGAGCGGCCCGGCGACAAAGCGCAAGGCCAGCATGATGGCCGAGGTATAGACCAGCACCCACGCGGAATTATATCCGGCGGCTTTCATCGGGTCTTCCATCAGCGCGGTGATCCAGCCGTTGGTGCCGAGTTCGGTCGTCGCCTGCGGCATCATGATGATGATGAGAAAGGCGAGCAGCAGGCGGCCAAAGGATTTTGTGATGGCTGCAAAGATGACAACGACCGCGCCGGTGAGACCCAAAACCAGGCCGTTGCTCCAGCCGAAAACCTGTCCGAGCTGCGCTATGACCAGGCCGAATCCGACGAGCGCGCCGAAGACGCCGAGTTCCTTGAGCATCGCCAGATAGCTGACGCCGGCCTGTTCGCGCTCGCTTTTCGGAAATTTCAAGCTGACGAGGATGAAAAAGAAAATGAACGCGGGAATCAGAATAAGCCCGAGGATGATGCGCCAGTCGGTGTTGCCGGCGAGCGCGATGGTGCAAAGCCCGCCCAGGACGAGTCCGCCCGGCCAGCCGGCGTGCAGGCGGTTCAGCCATTTGGCCTTGTCCGTATTGAACATCGTCGAAACAATGGGATTGGCGTAAGACTCCACGCTGCCGTTGCCCAGGCCGAGAATGATGCTGCCCCAGTAAAGCAGTTGATGGCCGTGCTTCTGCGCCGCCATCAGGTTTTCCGCGCTCGCGCCGTGGATCGTTTGATATGCCGCAAACGCAAGCGCCGTGTAAATCAAATAACTGACGAACGAAAAAACCATCGCCACCTTGTAGCCGATGCGGTCAATGAACAGGCTGAAGATGATGATGCTCACGCCGAACGGCCAGATGCCAGCGCCCTGGAGTTCGCCGATGGAAACCTTGTCGAGGCCGAAGTCGGTGGCGAACTGTCCGCCGCACAAAATCATGCGGCTGATGAAAGCGTAGCTGGTTGTGATGATGGCGATGAAGCAGCCCCAGAAAAGAATTTTGTCGTGACGGTTGTTCATGGTTGGACTGAATAATCCCGCCAGCCGCAAAACTGTCAACCGTAAAAATTAAAAAATGTGCCGTGAATTTTATTTTCCTTGCTGGAATCATGTGCTTGACCTCGCCGCACTGCTTGGCAAAATTGCCGCACAAAAATCAACGCTTATGCCACGACCTGTCACACTTTTCACCGGCCAATGGGCTGACCTTCCGCTCGCCGAACTTCTGCCCCTCGTCAAAAAAATGGGCTACGACGGCGTCGAACTCGCCTGCTGGGGCGACCACTTTGAAGTGGATCGCGCGCTGGCCGAACCCGATTACGTCAAAAAGAAATGGGCGCTGCTCCAAAAAAATGGACTGAATTGTTTCGCCATTTCCAACCATCTCGTCGGCCAGGCCGTTTGCGATTTGATTGACGAACGGCACAAGGCGATTCTGCCCGCCGATGTCTGGGGCGACGGCAAACCCGAAGGCGTTCGCCAGCGCGCCGCAGAAAAAATGAAAGCCACCGCGAAGGCTGCGCGGAAATTTTTCAACGCGAATCCTGACAAAAAACAAAATGAAAATTTTCCTGCGGTCGTCAATGGTTTCACCGGCTCGTCCATCTGGCATTCGATTTACGGTTTCCCGCCGACGAACCAGGATTATTGGAACAAAGGTTTCGCCGATTTCGCCAAACGCTGGCTGCCGATCCTCGACGTGTTTGAAAAGGAGAACGTCAATTTCGCGCTCGAAGTTCATCCAACGGAAATCGCGTTCGACATCGCCTCCGCCAGACGCGCGCTTGAAGCCGTGAAAAATCATCCGCGCTTCGGCTTCAATTACGATCCGTCGCATTTCGGCTATCAGGGCGTGTGCTATGTGAAATTCATCCGCGAATTCGGCGACCGCATTTTCCACGCGCACATGAAGGACGTTTGGTGGGGACACGGCGACGGCTCGGTCGGCGTGTTCGGCGGCCACACGGATTTCACGGACGCTCGCCGCTTTTGGGATTTTCGTTCACTTGGACACGGCGACATTAAATTTGAAGACATCATCGTCGCGCTGAACGACGTCGGCTATCGCGGCCCGCTTTCGGTGGAATGGGAAGATGGCCGCATGGATCGCGTCCACGGCGCGACGGAAGCCGCAGCGTTTGTTCGCAAATTGGATTTCACTCCAAACACAGCGGCTTTCGACGCGGCATTTTCCAAGAAGAAATGACCGTAGCGGCGTCTCGGCAGAGCGCCGCAAACCTAAAATTAGTTGCGGCGCTCTGCCGAGACGCCGCTACAAATAATTTATGAAACGCAAACTTCGCTACGGAATGGTCGGCGGCGGGCAGAACGCCTTCATCGGCGCGGTGCATCGCATGGCCGCGAATCTCGATGGCCAAATTGAACTCGTCGCAGGCGCATTTTCCTCCGATCCGAAAAATTCCAAGCTCACGGGCGAACAACTTTTTCTGAATCCAAAGCGTGTTTATGGCAGTTATGAAGAAATGGCAAAGGCCGAAGCCGCGTTGCCAGCGGATGAGCGGATTGATTTTGTTTCCATCGTCACGCCGAATTTTTTGCACGCGCCCGTCGCAACAACTTTTTTGAAAGCGGGTTTTCACGTCGTCTGCGACAAGCCGATGACGTTGACTTTGAAGGAAGCGAAGGCGCTGCGCGAAACCGTTCGCAAGAGCGGAAAAGTTTTTGCGCTCACGCATAATTACACCGGCTATCCGATGGTGAAGGAAGCGCGCGAACTCGTCCGCAGCGGCAGGCTCGGAAAAATTTTGAAAGTCGTCGCCGAATATCCGCAGGGCTGGCTGCTCGACAAAATCGAGGCGGAAGGCCAGAAGCAAGCGTCATGGCGGATGGATCCAAAGAAGGCGGGTTCGAGCAGTTGCGTGGGCGACATCGGCACGCACGCGGAAAATCTTGGCCGCTACATCACGGGCCTGCGGATTGATTCGCTCTGCGCGGAATTCACGAGCTTCATTCCAGGCCGGAAACTGGAGGACGACGCGAATCTGCTGCTGCGCTACAAAGGCGGCGCGAAAGGCGTCTTGCATTGCTCGCAAATTTCCTGCGGCGAGGAAAATAATCTGAACATCCGCGTCTATGGCACGAAAGGCTCGCTCGCGTGGCAGCAGGAGCATCCGAATGAATTGAAATTTATCGCGAAAGGCGAACCGGCAAAAATTTTGCGGCGCGGAAATAATTACGTCGGCGACGCGGCGAAAAAATTCACGCGCCTGCCGTTCGGCCATCCCGAGGCGTTCATCGAGGCGTTCGCGAACATTTATCTGGAGGCGATTGCGGCGATCCGCGCGAGCATCGAAGGCAGGCGCGGCACGTTTGATTTTCCGACGGTGGACGACGGCGTTTATGGCATGGCTTTTCTTGAAACCGCCGTGAAGTCCGCCGCGTTCGATGCCAGATGGACAAAGTTCGTCGAAGCCTGAAAACCGCCGCGAAAAATCTCATCCTCGCGCTGAACGGCGAACAACCCGTCGCGCAGGTGAATCCCGAAGTGCCGGTGAAGAAAGTGGTTTGATGCGAGTGAATTTGTTTTAATAGAAAATTGCTTATGAAATATATCTGCCCTCTTTGTAAAACTCCTCTGACAGAAAAGCATTTTCATGACGTCATAAAAATTCAGGAGAAAAAGGAAAAAGTTCAACGCGGAGATTTGGAAAAGTTTAAGAAGCAGGCGACAGCGGCCAAAGAAGCTCTTGCCGCTGGCAAGAGACGAGAAAAAGAAATTAAGCTCAAGGCAAAACAAGATGCAGAGTCAGCGCGCAAGCAAGCAACTGAAGCGGAGCAAAGAAAAAGCAGTATCAGAAATAAACGCCTAATGGCAAGAATCGGAAAGTTAGAGCAGGAGAAAAAAATGCTTCAAACGCATACTTCCCCTCAAGAAATTGGCCTGGCTGATGAAAAAGTTTTGGTCAGCCGCCTTGAAAAAGAATTTCCAGACGACGAAATCCAAAAAAAGGGCCAGGAAGGTGATGTGCTCCATTTTGTAAAATTCAACGGGGAAAATAGCGGATGTATTGTTTATGAGTGCAAGCGCACTGACCGAATTGCGACTGCTCATATCGAGCAGATAGCCAGTGACAAAAAAACTCGACAAGCAAATTACGGAATCCTCGTTACCACTGGCACACGCAAAGGCTTTTCTGGACTAGATCAAGAGTTAGGCGTTTTCATTGTTGCGCAAGCTGGCGTTCTCACGCTCGCACGCATTTGCCGAGAAAGTCTTGTTACAATGGCAAAACAGCGTTTGGATGCGGCTGAAAAAGAAGCAGCCGCAAAACGGTTGATGGATTATGTCACTAGCCCAGCTTGCAAAACACCATTGGAAGAAGTCATTTCGCAAACCGAACACGCTCTTAAAAATCTGGTAAAAGAAATGCATCAGCACATTGCCGGCTGGAAAGAACGACGAGAAATTTATCAAACCATTCATTACGATGTGACTCACATTCAAAAAAATGTTAGCCGTGTTATGAGTGGCAAAGAACCATTAAAACTTGAGAAACCACCTTTTGAATTTTTAGCACTTCCAGCACCGAGAATTTAATTTTTATGCCCGAAACCTACTGCATCATTCCCCAAGAAAAACACGATTCACTTGTCACGCAGGCGTATCTCAAGCGAGGTTACGATGCCGCCGAGGCCGCCGCCGGCGCGCGGTTTTGCGCCAGCGCCGCGTATTACGGCATCCGCACGCACAACGCCATCAAGGCGCTGCACCTCGACGAATTGTTCGGCAGCAAGGTCGGCCGCTGGACGCCCGGCGCGAAGATCGAGAAGCTGCCGTCGCGCTTCGCCGCCGCCGAAATCTGGAACGGCCACAACAAGCTCGGCCAGGCCGTCGCCTACGAGGCGATGGACACCTGCATGAAGCTCGCCGACAAATTCGGCGTGGGCATGGTGAGCGTGGACAACGCGACGCATTATCTCTGGGGCGGTGGCTACGTCATGGATGCCGCGCTCAAGGGCTACCTCGCCTACACGAACTGCACGTCAGCCACGTCCGAAGTCGTGCCGTTCGGCGGCAGGACGCCGACGATGGGCACGAACCCGCATTCGTGGGCGTTCCCCACGCAGGACGCGATTGGTTTTCCCATCGTGATTGACTGGGCGACCTCGACCATCGCCATGGGCCGCGTGCAAGTGATGAAACGCGAAGGTAAACAACTTCCGCCCGGCGCCGCCGTGGATGCCGAGGGCAATCCGACGACCGATCCGAACAAAGCCGTCGCGTTGCTGCCGTTCGGCGCGCACAAGGGTTACGGCCTCGGTTTGATTGACGAACTAACAGCGGGCTTAATCGGCGGAAGTTTGCCGTCAATTCGCGGCACGTCGCGCGGCGGCGAAGGTGAAAAGCGCGGCTCGACGTTTTATTTTCAAGTCATCCATCCCGAAGCGATGAAGGGCAACGACTACGTCAAAGGCCGTTCACAAATCCAAAACGTGAAGGCGATCATCGAAGACGTGCTCGGTCACGGCAACGAGAAGTGCATGCTGCCCGGCCAGCCAGAAGCGCGCTGGGGCGGTTTGTCCAAACAGCACGGCGGCTTGCTTTTCACGAAGGCGGAGATTGAGGAACTGAATCATCTCGCGCACGAAGTTGGCGCGGCGGCGTGGAATTTGGCTGATTTCAAATCGGTGCAGGTTTGAGATTTGCCGCGCAGAGCGGAAAACTCAATTAAAACCGCATGATTTGGAGGACGCATTCAATTCAATTTTACCAAATACCAATCCATCGGGCCTTGTGATGCGCGCAAATTGAGCGAAATTGTTTGGACGACTTGTGCGTTCATGTTTTTGAGCCAATCGTCCAACGAATCCGCAAAATGCTTTTTGAAAGCATCTCCGCTCACCAGAATGTATTCAATGCCGCGCGCTTTCAAATAAGCGGAATTATCTTCGGGACAAACATGGATGATGCGGCACGAACCGAAGGGACGCCAGAGCGACGTTTCAGGATCGTCGTAAGTGACGAATCCTAAAACTTTCAACTCCGGCGGCAAAATTTCTTTTGCAGGGGCGAAAGCGTCGTTGCGGGCGGCATATACGGAATAAACTTTACGCACTCGCGCCGGAGCGCCCGGAATTTTTTCTAAAATAGTTTCAACCGGAAACAACGGTCGCGCCGGCGAAACGATCAAAAGCCCGGCAGCCATCGTAAAAACAACAAACGCCAATGCGCGCCACCAGAATTTTTTGACAAGTTGTTCGTGAGCCGGGTTTGCGAGAAAAAGCGGAAACAGCAGGGCATAATACGGCGCAAGGATTCGCCCGATGGGATAAACTTCCGATTGGCTCAAGAGCGCAATGAGCGAAATCCACGGCGCGATGCGAATACCAATTTGCCAAATCGTTCCGGCAGAATGTGGCTGAAAATTCAAAAACGAACCGACGCACTTTGCCGCTGCGGCTGCGACGCTGACGAAAAATAAAAGCGTCACGCCAAAACCGAGGCCGGTGGACTCCTCGACTTGCATTTCTTGGGTGTGAAATTCGGCGGCTTCAGGCTCGACAACTGCTTCATGCATACGTTCGCTCAAAGTGGCGGGAATAAATTTTTGAATGCCCTGATTCCATTTGTTCGCAATCGGAAAAACTGGCGGCGTGAGATTTTGAGCCGTAATCAGCGCGGCATTTGCAGGCACGCGCAAAATGGGCGCATTTTTTTGCGGCGTGCCTTCGGATTTCCAGCCCGTCCAGTCGCTGCAAAAATGGGCATTGAGAACGGCGGTCGGCAAAAATGAAGCGAAGGCGGCAACAACACAAATCGCCGCCGTTGCCAATGGTCGCCGCAATAAAAATTTCAGCGACGGCAAAATCGCAATCGCCCACGGCAACAGGAGCGGCAGGTCGCTGGTTTTTGCGCTCGTCATCAACGCCGCCGCCAAAATCGAGGCAAAAAAGTCGCGCGGCGATTTTGAAATTTTCGCGCGCAACGCAAAATCAATCGCAGCCAACGCGAACGGCGCGCCGAACAAATCGTTTCCCATGCTGCCGGCTTGCAATAAAAAACAATAGCCCGTCGGCACAATCCACATCCAATGCCGCGCGACGCGACGGCGCACACCAAGTCGCGTGAAGACGCTGAAAATCAATCCGGGCAAAAATAAAAACGAAACGATATTGATGAGAAACAGCAACCTGTCGGTCTTGAAAAGCGCTATGAGCGGCGCGGAAACCCATTCAATGCCGCAGGCGCGTTGATTGACGCGCGGAAAATTGGCGTGAATCCAGTGCCATTGATCCGCAGCGAGCCAGTGTAAAATTCTCGGAATGCGATAGGCCAGCGCGTCGTAATTCGTCGGTGCATGAATGGCGCCGCCGAGAAAAGCCATCGCCGCCAGAATCAAAAATGCCAGCGGAAATGGTTTGCGGAAGCGGTGAAGAAATTTTTGAAAATGAAAATCGTGACAGGGCGAAAAATTCTTTCGCCAGACAAATAGCACCGTAAAAAAAACTACCAGTGCAATTGAATAACCCGTCGCATTCAGTTGACGAATTGCCGAGAGAAACCAGCCAGCGCAATTCAAATAGGCGCAAAACCAAATCCAAATGGCAATGGTTCGCATGGCAGGTTCAGAAAAAATTGTATTTCAAAATGCACCACAGCGCATGAACGCCGTCGCGCCAGCCGATTTTTTTCCCTTCGGCATAAGTGCGTCCGTAATAGGAAATGGCCACTTCGTAAATCCGCACTTTCATTCTTGCCACTTTCGCCGTGATTTCCGGTTCGAATCCAAACCGGTTTTCTTCAATTTTGATTTTCTGGATGATTTCGCGCCGGAATGTTTTGTAGCAAACTTCCATATCCGTCAGATTTAATCCGGTCGCCATGTCGGAAAGTGTCGTGAGAATTTTGTTTCCGACGGAATGCCAGTAATACAAAACGCGATGGCCGCTGGGACTGCCCAAAAACCGCGAGCCAAAAACCACGTCCGCCTTGCCGGACAAAATCGGCGTGAGCAATCGAAAATATTCCGCTGGATCATATTCCAAATCTGCGTCCTGAATAATCGCAATTGGCGAAGTTGCGTGCGTAAATCCCGTCCGCAACGCCGCGCCTTTACCTTGGTTGATTTCGTGGTGGACAAGTTTGATGCGCGGTTCATTTTGCGCGAGCGGCTGAAGTTTTTCCCATGTGCCGTCCGTCGAGCAATCGTCCACGATGACGAGCTGTTGCACCGGACGTTGAACCAAGACCGTTTTGATGACTTCGCCGACCGTTGCCGCTTCGTTGAAGACGGGCATCACGACCGAAAGACACGGCTCGATGTCGGCGTTGGATTTGATTTCGGTCATTCGCGGCTTCGGATTTGCGGCAAACTGGCAAAATTTTCCAAATTGTTCAATCCGCAAATGCAATTAAGAATTGCGCCTTTCGGCAAAATCCTCAATCGTAAATCTCAAATCATAAATTGAATTATGCCTTCATTCGACATTGTTTCGCAGGTCAACTCGATGGAAATCGAGAACGCCGTCAACCAGGCCAAAAAAGAATTGGCCAACCGCTTCGATTTCAAAGCCAGCAAATGGGAAATCATTTTGGAAAAGGCGGAAATCAAACTGACCGCCGACAACGAGTTCAAAGTCGCCACGCTGAATGAGATTGTCATCGGCAAGCTCGCCAAGCGCGGCATCAGCATGAAGAGCGTGGAGCAATGCGAGCCGGACATCTCGCCGCTCGGCCATGCGCGGCAAAGCATCAAGATCAAGCAAGGCATCGAGAGCGCGGTGGCCAAGGAGATCACCGGCTTCATCCGCGACGGCAAGTTCAAGGTGACGACGCAGATTCAGGGCGACGAAGTGCGCGTGAACAGCAAGAGCCGCGACGAATTGCAAACCGTTATCGCCGCCGTGCGCGCCCATGAATTTCCCGTGGCCGTGCAGTTTGTGAATTTTAGGGAATGATTAGCATCACCACAGGAAATTTTTTTTATGAAAACGTTTATTCTGCTCGTTCTTACAATAATCGTTTTGCTTGTTGCATTTGTGATCATTGACAACATCCTGTGGCGACTCGAAGTCAAGCGTGTGGAACGCATGAATGAACACATGGCCGCCCTCCGAGATCATGTCAAAATAAATCCGCCTGATACAAATGCTTTAAATTCGTTAATTCTATCGCTTCATTCCAAAGATCCGTGGGAAAGAGGCGCAGCTGCTGGTTTCTTGGGACAGGCAGGCAGTAATGCAGAACCTGCAGTTGATGGTCTTATAGAAGTTTTGAATGGCAATGATCCATTCGATACAAAACTCGCAGCCCAAAGTCTGGGTGAAATCGGTCTCGGCGCTCGGCGGGCCATTCCAGCTTTAATAAAAGCCGTGCAGCAACATCCGGAAGAAGGGGCTGGATTCTCTGCAGCTAAATCTCTCGGTCAAATTGCAAATACTAATGATACAGAGATAGTGACAGTATTGGATCAAGCAGCTAAAAGTTCTGATGAAAGTATGAGATTTAGCGCAAATGAAGGATTGCAGGCACTAAAATCGAGCCAAAAATAATTTCGTCGATCTTACTAAATCTCCACCACCCGCTTGTATTCCAGCACGATGACTTGGGCTTTCGGTTTCATCGCGCGCTGTAAAAAATTGGGGAGGGACGGCGTGTCGCCGTCCTAAATTTTGGGTCGCCGACACGGTGACCCTCCATTAAATCTTATTTCATCCTAAAACTTGCGGAACATCCCGCGCGCCGTGAAGAATGCGAATTATGTGCAGGCGACTCGACTTCTCAATCACGCGATAGAAAATCAGATAATTCGTGAAGCGGCGCACCGGCCAGAAGCGCAATCCCGCAAGTTCGGCGCGATTGGATTGATAGCGCGGGCCGATTTCCGGCCATTGCGCCAGCGTCCGAAAACTTAATTGCAGCGCAGCCAGAAATCTTTCGGCGGCATCAGGATTTTCCACCGCGATAAACAAATGGATGTCCGCGATGTCGCGAATCGCTTCTTCGCTGCGGATGATTTTAAGCGGCTTCAAGTTCCTTGAGTTTGCTGCGGGTGCGCGCGCGGATGCGGTTGAAATCAGAATCGGTCAGCGCCTTGGCCGGACTGCGAATGCCGGCGAGAAGTTTTTTGTCCAGATCGGGAATGTTCAAGGCGGCCTGCTGCTCGGCTTTTTCCAAAGCGCGCAAACCGGCGCGCACGACTTCGCTGGAATTGCCGTAACGTCCGCTTTCAATCAAATCCCCGACCATGTCCTCGTAGTATTTGCTCAAGGCGACATTCATGGAATCATTTTAATCCGATAACATTAGTTGTCAATAGCCGTTATCGAGATGATTGTGGAGGGACGGCGTGTCGCCGCCCAAATTTTGGGTCGCCGACACGTCAACTCTCTCGTTGAAAACGAAAATTTTAGAACAATGGGGTGTTGACCGGATGCGGCGGCAGGTAAAGACAGTTGCCCGACCGGATTTTCTACGGCAAATTCATCGGACATGGCCGATATCGGCAAATCATTTGGTTCACTGCGATTCAACCGTTTCGACATCGAGCGGTTGATGGTCGTGTTCACGTTTTCACTCGCGGCACATCTGGTCGCGTATGGCGGTTATGAGATCGGCAAGAGTTTGCATCTGTCGCTGCCGCATTTTTTGACAAAAAAAATCGCGGCAATTCCGCTGGTTCAAAATCAGGAACCGCCGCTGGAATTTGCCATGGTGCAGCAACCTTCGACTGAAGCGCCGAAAAATGCGAAATATTACGGCGCTCAAAATTCCCGCGCCGCAGACCAAACGCACGGGGACCAGAACGAAGCGCAAATCAACGGCACACAAACCGAGATTGTGAAGACCGAAGATGCAACGCGAACGGATTTCAATAAATTGCAGCCGCAGCAGCCGTCGCCAAATGAATATCATCCGACAGTCGAGCCGGGCGAATTGACTTTGGCCAAAGCGCAAGAGCCGCAACCGCAGACGAGACCACGAACGTTACAACAGGCGCTGGCGCAAAATCATTTGCTCGGCCCGCAAATGAAACAAAATGGCGGTGCGCATGAATTTCGTGCGCCGTCATTTGATGTCAAAGGCTCGACATTCGGAGCGTATGATCAAGCCTTCATTCAAGCAGTGACGCAGCGCTGGTATGATCTGCTCGACAGCCAGCGGTTCGCGCTCGACCGCACTGGCAAAGTTGTGCTGCGATTTCATTTGCACGATGACGGACGCATCAGCGACATGACGGTTTTGCAAAACACCGTCGGCGAATTGCTCGGCAACGTTTGCGCGGATGCGATTCACGATCCCGCGCCTTACGCGGTGTGGCCGAAGGAAATGCGGCAAACTATCGGCACAACTTTTCGTGAAATTACATTTACGTTTTATTACTATTGAAAACTTATGGACGAACTCATTTACATTTTACTGGGACTGACTTCGGTCGTCGGGCTGGCGTTCATCGTCGAACGCGGACTGGCATTGCGCTGGAACAAAGTTGTGCCGCCGGAAATCGCCGACGTGCTGGAAAAATGCCGGACGCAAAATGATTTGAAAAATTTATATCGCGCGTGCGAACAAAAACCGTCGCCTCTCGGACGATTGCTCATGCTCGCGTCCGACCGGTTGGATTGGCCGAAAGTGGACAATGTGGACACGTTACAAACCGCCGCGCGCCACGAAATTGTCCGGCTCGAACGCGGCCTCGTGGTTTTGGAAATCATCGTCGGCATCGCGCCGTTGCTTGGACTGGTCGGAACAATTGCGGGCATGATGACTGTTTTCGGCGACGTCGGGCAAACCGGTTTGAACGATGCGGCGAAATTGGCAACGGGTATCGCGTTGATTTTGCGCGCGACGCTCATCGGTTTGCTCATCGCCATTCCATCGCTCATCGCGTGGAGTTATTTCAGCAAAAAAGTCGAGGTGCTGGCCGTGGAAATGGAGGCGCTGTGCGATGATTTCATCCGCCGACAATACACCGGCAAGGAATAATATGCGTTTTCACGTCCGCAAACGCCGAACCACGCCCGCCGTCATCATCGTCGCGCTGATTGACGTGCTGATCGTGCTGGTGATTTTTTTGCTGGTGACGACGACGTTCAAGCAGCAATCCGCGCTCAAGGTTGCGTTGCCGGAGTCATCACAATCTCAAAAACCGGGCGCGAGTGAGAATCTACCGTTTGAGGTTAACATTGATACAAATGGCATTTATTACATCGGCAAACCGTCGTTGCCGGTGACTTTGGAGCAATTGCAGGACAAATTGAAATCGGAGGCGTCAAAAAATCCGAATCTGGTTCTTGAAATTCGCGCCGATGAAAAATCGCCGTGGGGAAAAATTGTGAAAATCCGCGATATTGCGGCGGAAGCCAAAATCAAAACGCTTCGGGCGGCAACGAAAGAACCATCAAGGCCTTGATTCAGAAAATCTTTTTGGCCAAAAAAATCCGATTCCGCAAACAAAGAACGTCAGCGCCGAAACCATTGCGCCGACGCGGAACATCCAATCTTCGTAGCGCAGCATGACTTCGTGTCGCCCGGCAGGAACTTGCAGCGCCTGGAATGCGTGATTGGCCCGCCATAAACGCGTCGGCTTGCCGTCAATATACGCGTGCCAATTATGATAGAACGATTGGGCAATCACGACCATTGTCGGTGATGGCGTTTCAACATTCATTTGAATTCGTTGCGCGGCAAATTGCGGCGAGATGATTTTTGCCGTGGACGAATTATTGGTCACGGTAATTTCGTCGCGCGTTTCCGGCGGCAAATAGACGACATGGCGCGGATCGAAATCGGAGGAATCCATTTCCTTCAGCGTGTCCAGCGCGGAGGAAAAAACCGGTTGTTGCCCGGCTGTGATGAGTGGCAAATAGGAATTTCGTTCATGCCACGCGAAAATAGTGTTGGTCTCGGATATTTGCGAGACGCCGAGAAAATCCAGCAACGGCTTGGACGCCAGTGGATTTGTGTTATTTTCATTGACGTAAGCTCGGGATAAAATGCCGTCAACGTCCCATTGTTCTTTGAGATTCAGGGAACAAAAGCCGCCTGTTTTTGGAATATGTTCAGGAATATTACAGTTTTCAAAAAGCGCACCGCGAACGCCGGCATAATGATAAAGCGGATCTGTGGTGCCGGCAAAGGTGAGATACATCGCCGCCTGTTCGCTGATCATGGCGCGCGACTGGCCGTATTTCGGAAGGAACGACATATTGAATTCCAATGGGCCGAATGCTTTGGTGACTACGGTGGGATTTATGTGTGTCCCCGCCATGTCCAGATCAAAGGCGATCAAGATGGGAATGGTCATCGCCGTCAAACCACGCATTCTTTCCGCCTTCGCTCGAATTGTGGCGGTCACCGCCACGACAGTGGCAATAAGAAAAATCGCGCGAATTCCGCCATCGTTCCATGCCGCTTGCCATTCAAAAACAGGATTAATAAGCCAGCGGGCCGCTGCAAGGATGATCACAACCATGAACAAAAGAAAGGCAGCGGAAAAACAGAGCGGGCGTTCGCTCTGTTTTACCCTTTGGGAATTACCGTTTCCAAAACTGCTCAATCCATAAGCTGCTAACAATGGAATTGCAAAAACAGGTATTGAAACAAATTTAATCGGATAGCGCGCAAAGCCAATCCACGGTGCGATGTGTTTGAGCCAGGCATAAACAAAACCACTGTTGCCGAGCGCCAATATGAGCCCCGCAAGCGTGGCTGCAGCCAGCACGCGAACAGGGGATTGCCTCATTCGCCAAACCGCCAAGATTGCCAGCGCCAAAGTTCCAATCCCTGTGTAATATGAAGTAATCCACGCTTGCTGGGGCTGCAGATAAACATCAAAAATAAATTTGAAATTATGAAAAACAGGCACGATAAAATCCGCCCAACCCCAAATCGGCATGGGAAATCCATCTGACATTGTGAAGGCGGAGTCACGTTCCGAATGTTTCAATAAATCAAAAAACGGCAGCAGTTGGATCGCCGACAATCCCGCAATCAAAACTATCAGGGCGAAAAGCCGTCTCAATGTTAGCATTAATGAGGTTTTTTTGTTCAGCACTTGGACTAGCCACATTGCTCCAAGAATGACCCAAGTGAATACAATGATTTCCGGCGCGCCCGATAGCATTTGCATGGCACCGGCAAGCGCGGCGATGACAATTTTTCGCCGTCCGCCAATTCTCCATGCTTGTTCAACCCAAAGCACCACCAAAGGTTCCCAACTCAATGCCGCCAGATTGCTTGTCCACATCAGACAATTGAGCATCAGCCCGTTCAACGCGAAGGCGACGCCTGCGACACTTGCAGCCAATCGGTTTTGCGTCCAGTGATACGCCAGCAGATACATTCCCACGCCGGCCAGCACCAGATGTCCCAGCAAAAAATAATTCAGCGACCACGGCAACGGGAACAGCATGAAAATCAGCGATGGCGGATAACAAACCGACGTGTTCCATTGAGCTAAAAATGGAATGCCGCAGTTGTTCAGCGGATTCCAAAGCGGCACTTCGCCATGCCAGAAACTTTCATGGGCGAAATAAGCAACCGGATAAGTGAAAACTCCGTAATCGCGAAAAAAGAAACTATGCGTCCCCAAAATCACTCCCGGATAAAGCGCAAAAAGAAGAACCACTATCAATCCGGCCACGTGTCCGGCGGTCAAACGATTCATCCAAGACGATGAATCAGGAGATGAAACATTCTCCGCAGACGAATTGTGATCGGATTCTGGATTCATTCCGCAACGATTTGCATCCGTCGAATCGTAACGAAAATCATTTATCGAAGCAATTCTTCCGCGATTTGCACCGCGTTGAGCGCCGCGCCTTTGAGCAATTGGTCGCCGCTGACCCAAAAGCACAGGCCGTTGTCCAGCGCGCAATCCATGCGGATGCGGCCCACTTCGCAATTGTCTTTTTCCGAAGTGAAGAGCGGCATTGGATATTTTTTGTTTTCCGGCTCGTCAATCAAATCGAGGCCGGGCGCGTTTTTCAAAACAGCGCGCGCGGCTTCGACGGAAACCGGCTTTTCAAACTCCGCGCTCACGGCGACGGAATGCGACCGATAAACCGGCACGCGCACGCACGTCACGCTCGCGCGGAAATTCGCGTGATGCATGATTTTGCGGCCTTCGTTTTCCATCTTCATTTCTTCTTTCGTGTAACCGCCCGGCAAAAATGAATCCACCTGCGGAATCACGTTGAAGGCAATCTGGTGCGGAAAAGTTTCCTTCGTCGCCGGTTTGCCGGAAACGATTTCGCCGACCTGCCGTTTCAATTCCTCAATCGCCTGCGCGCCCGCGCCGCTCACAGCCTGATAACTCGAAGCGAAAATTCTTTTGACGCCGAACGCCTGATGCAACGGATACAGCGCCATTAAAGTAATCGCCGTCGTGCAATTCGGATTGGCGATGATGCCTTTGTGCAGCTTCACATCGGCGGCGTTGATTTCAGGAATCACAAGCGGCACGGAATCGTCCTGCCGGAACACGCTGGAATTGTCCACGACGACGCATCCGGCTTTCGCGGCAATCGGCGCGAATTCTTTTGAAATGCTTCCGCCCGCGCTGAAGAGCGCGATGTCAATTCCCGCAAATGAATCTTTGGTCAATTCTGTGACCGCAATTTCCTGTCCGCGAAATTTCAATTTCTTGCCGGCCGAACGCGCCGACGCAAGCAACGTCAGTTTGCCCACGGGAAAATTTCTTTTTTCCAGCGTCTTGATCATTTCGATGCCGACGGCGCCGGTCGCGCCGACAACTGCAACGTGCGGGTTTCGGTTCATAAAGGGCGCGAATTTTAACAAAAATTTCACTCGCGTCAATGCCAGCGCGTTGCCTGTGCATAATTTCTTTCGATTTATGATTGACCGGAGCTTGCGCGTATGACGAAATGATAAGCCTAAATCTTTAATGCCGAAAATTTCAGTCAGAAACGGAAACGGGCATCGGGCCGGAACGACGAAATACGACGCGCACCACAAAGTGCTCTCGCAAACTTACGGCGCGTTCGCCGATTTGCGCCGCGAATTGTCGGACTCAAAGGAAACCGTCGTCAATCGCGAAGAAATCTTGCGCAACTTCGCCGCTTGCCCCGATTCGCAACGTTCGTGGCTGCTGCTCGAAGATTATTTTGAAAAGCTGCTGCTCTCGCGCAAAGATTTTCCCGACACGAACTGGTGGCCGAAATTGCTGAACGCGACGGGCAAGACGCGATTGGAAGAACTCGCGTTTTTATTTCTGCACGCGAAACGTTCCGTGCCGCCGGAATTGCAACCGCACGCAAGCCTCGACCGTTTTGCCAAGGCCGAGGAAGCCGAGCAGGAAGTGAAATTGGTTCAGGAATTGGAAAACTGGCTTTCGCCGCCCGCGATGCCGCTGCTCGATACGCCGCGCGCCACGCTCCGAGTAATTTGCAAAGCGAAACCCGACGACGAAGAGCCATCGCGCCATCGTCTCGCCGTGCAATTTTTGCTGTCGCGTCCGCGCACTGGCGAGAAGGCGCGCACGTTGCGCGAGATGATTGACCTCGTCGTCCGCGCGACGCATGAGCAGGAGCTTTTTCCGCCGCACGATTGGGAATTCATCCAGTGGATCGCCGACACGCACCGTAACCGGCAGGACGGCAACGACACTTTGATTTTGTCCGACGGCGAACTGCTCCAATGGCTCGCGCGCTGGGGAAACACGAATCGTTTGGAATTTACGGACAACGGCCAGCCGCTGCAATTTCACGGGCAAATCATCTCGCTCGCGCCGCATCTGGAGAACGGCGACAAGGAATTGTCGTTCACGCACCGATTCAATCTGCCGGGCGGCGAAAATCATTCCGTCGCTGCCGCAAAATTTTTCAACCATCAGCCGCCGCTCGCGCTCGTGGGCAACGCATTTTTCCTTTTGCGAAATGCGCCGCCGTCGCGCGTGCTGAAATATCTCGCGCACAAACCGTCCGTGCCCGTCCGCAAATTGAGTCACCGTTTGCTTTTGCATCTTCGCAAAACGCAATCGAACGGCGCGGATTGGGAGCAGCTTTGCGTCACGCACAAGGCCGCGCCGCAATTTGTATTTGAATTGCTCGACGACACGGTGCGTTTGCGACTGCTCGCCAAAAGCGAACGAGACCAGAGCATTTGGTTTTGGAACGGCAACGAATTTGTCGCCAACGACGCAAAGAAACGCCCGCACGACAAACCGGAAATTCTCGACGACGCACGGCTCGAACCGGCGACGCAATGGCTTCGCAAACTCGATTGGTTCACGCCCGAACCCGGATTGTGGATCGGCGACGCGAACGAAAACTTTCTCGGCTTGCTCGCCGAAGCGTGGTCGTTGCGACCGGTGGATTCGGAATTTCTCGGCAACGGCGCGTTCCATCGTTTGTTTCTGACACCGCGCCAGCTCAAGCCGAAATTGATCGTCAAAGGCAGCGGCATTGACTGGCTTTCCGTGAGCGCCGAGTGGGAGCAGGAAGGTTTGAAATTGAGCAAGGCGGATTTGGAACGGCTCGCGAGCGCAACGGGACGTTTTGTAAAATTGCCGAATTCCGGCTGGGTCGAACTCGACGCCGCCGCCGTGCAGGGCGCGCACGAGGCGATGGCCGACATGGGCGTTGACGGATTGATCGCCGTTCCACAAAAAGTCGGATTGGAAAATGTTGCGCACTTGGACGACGACGAATTTTCGCGTTTTGCGGAAACGCCCGAGGCGAAGGAATTGCGAAAGCGCGTTTCCGAATTCAAAGGCGTTCCGGGCATTGATCTGCCGAAAATGTTGCAGGCGGAATTGCGTCCGTATCAGAAGGACGGCTTCGATTTTCTCGCGCACCTTGTCCGAATCAAGCTCGGCGGAATCCTCGCCGACGACATGGGTCTCGGAAAAACGTTGCAAACGCTGACGTGGCTCGCGTGGTTGCAGGAGCAGAACAAAAAAAACCACAAGCCGTCGCTCGTGATTTGTCCCGCGTCCGTGCTGCACAACTGGCGGCGCGAAGCGGAAAAGTTCACTCCGCAATTGAAAGTGCTCGTGCTGGAAAGCGGCGCGGCGCGTCATAATTTGCGCAAACAGATTCCGCAGCACGATTTGATTGTCACGAATTACGCGCTGCTCCGGCGCGATCTGGAGGAATTGCAAAAATTTGCGTTCCGCGCGGTCATTTTGGACGAGGCGCAGTTCATCAAAAATCCCGGCGCGCAGGTCACGCAATCGGTGAAACAGTTGAAATGTGAAAACAAAATCGCGCTCACCGGCACGCCGCTCGAAAATCGCCTGCTCGATTTGTGGAGCATCGTGGATTTCATCCAGCCCGGCTACCTCGGCAATCAGGAGCAATTTTTGGAAACTTACGAACCGCGCGGCGAAAATGCCGAAAGCGAACAACGAATCGCGCGGCGAAGACTTTCTGCAAAATTGCGTCCGCTTTTGTTGCGCCGTTTGAAGAAACACGTCGCGAAAGATTTGCCGGATCGAATCGAAGAGCGACGTGATTGCCCGCTCGGCGACGAACAGCGCAAATTGTATCTTGCCGAACTGCGCCGCAGCCGCGATCAAGTGATGAAAGCCGTCGAGACGCAGGGTTTGAACAAATCGAAGATGCACGTCCTCGCCGCGCTCACGCGGTTGCGGCAGGTTTGCTGCCATCCGTCGCTCGTCGGCAGCAACACGGCGAGCGGAAAAACGGAAACGCTTTTTGAATTGCTCGACCCGCTCATCGCCGACGGCCAAAAAGTTCTCGTGTTCTCGCAATTCGTGCAGATGCTGCAAATTCTCGAAAAGGATTGCGCGGCGCGGAACATCCACACGCATATACTTACCGGCCAGACGAAAGACCGGCAGCAGGTCGTCAATGATTTTCAAAAGGAAACCGGCGCGTGCGTTTTCCTGTTGAGTTTGCGCGCGGCGGGAACGGGATTGAACCTGACGAACGCCAGCTACGTCGTGCTTTACGATCCGTGGTGGAATCCGGCGGTCGAGGCGCAGGCCATTGACCGTTCGCATCGCATCGGCCAGACACAAACCGTGAACGCATATCGTTTGATCGCGCCCGGCACGGTCGAGGAAAAAATTTGGGAACTGCAACAAAGCAAAGCACAAACGATTGCCGACGTTCTCGGCGAGGAAGGTTTCGCCCGCAGCCTCACGGCGGTGGATTTGGAATATCTGTTCTCGGAGGATTAAAATTATGCCGACCGTTTTTGCGCAAAAATGGATTTCGGTTTCATTTTTATTTTGCCGACGAATTCGAGCCGCCGCATATTCACGTTGAAAAAGCGGAGAACAATTGTAAATTCTGGCTGCAACCAATAGGTTTGAGCCGGAACGAAGGATTCAAGCAGCATGAACTCAACAAAATTTTCGACATCATCGAAGAGAGCCGCGAGCATCTCCTCGCCGAATGGCGTGCGCGCTTCGGACACCTCTGATGAATTGCGGCTGGCCGGCGTGGATTTTGACGGCGACAAATTGATTGCGCGCTTTGCCAATGGCGGCACGATTGCGGTTGATGTCCGTCGTTATCCGCGTTTAGAACGCGCAACGCCCGCGCAACGGAAAAAATGGCGCTTGATTGGCAAAGGTTCCGGCATTCATTGGGAAAGCCTTGACGAAGATTTGTCCGTGGAAAATTCATTGTTCGCCAGCGCAAAAAAGGCGGCTTGAAGCTCGCGCGCAGCCTCGCGGCGGTGGATTTGGAATATCTTTTTTCCGAAGATTAAGCCACCGGCGGATTGAGCCGTTTGTCCGGCACAAGATAATTTTGGACGTAATCGGCGACGGCATTTTCGAGCGAAGTGATTTTTTCTCTGTAACCAGCAGCGCGTAGCCGCGAAATGTCCGCCTGCGTGAAATGCTGATATTTGTCGCGAATCGTTTCCGGCATTTCGATGAATTCAATTTTCGGTTTCTTCTTCAACGCGGCGAAAACGGAATTTGCCAAATCAACCCAAGTCCGCGCTTCGCCGGAACCGATGTTGAAAAGTCCGCCGGCCTTTTTGTTCGCGGCCAGGTGCAACGTCATCGCGACTGCATCTTTGACGTAGAGAAAATCGCGCTTCTGTTCGCCGTCCTTGAAATCCTTGCGATAACTTTTGAACAATTGAATCACGCCCTTGCCTTGCACCTGTGCAAAACTTTTGTGGACGAGCGAACGCATGTCGGCTTTGTGGTCTTCGTTCGGACCGAAAACGTTGAAATACTTTAAGCCGACAATTTTGTTCAGAAATTTCCCGCGACGCGCATACAAATCGAAAAGATGTTTTGAGTAGCCATATATGTTCAGCGGACGCAGTTTTTCAATTTGTGATTCATCATCGTCCATGCCCGCCGAGCCGTCGCCGTAAGTTGCAGCGGATGACGCATAAACAAACCGCGCCTTATTTTTCAACGACCACGCGCATAAATCTTTTGTGAATTCGTAATTGTTGCGGATGAGATAGCTCGCGTCCTTTTCCGTCGTGGACGAGCACGCGCCCATGTGCAAAACCAAATCAAACTTTCCGAGTGCGCCATTTTGCAAACGCGGCAGCAAATCGGCGGCTTCAACATAATCGGCGAAACGCAGCGGCGTGAGGTTGCGCCATTTTTCGTTTGTGCCGAGAATGTCGCAGACGACGATGTTGCCACAGTCGCGTCGGTTCAACGCCCAGACGAGCGCGCTGCCAATGAAGCCCGCGCCGCCGGTGACCAGCACGCGCGCATCGGAAAAATCGTTTGGTTTCATTTTTCTAAACGTTAATTTTTTTTGCAGATGAATACAACAATACGCTTTAGCTTGTCTTTACATTGGCCAATGGAGGAATTATCTCGTGAATATCTTTGGCTTTCACTTCATTTCCTCTGTCGAGCAAAGTGTTCAAATACTCTTTGCGTAAGCCAGATGTTTTCTTTTCCGCGTGTTGTTGAATTACTTTTAGTGGATTCACAATCAAAACATATGTGAATTCGCCATGTGCACCCTTTTCAACTTTGATGAAACCGAGTTTTGCTAAATACCGAAGCCTTTCTTTCCAAGTTTGCTCGCCTCGTTGTCCAGAAAATCCCGCGTAAAATGCGTATTCTTTTACTGGCCGATTCAGTGTGACAAACTGCTCTTCAAATTTTCTGCACCAAAGGTCGAGATACGTTGAGGCAACCGGACGCGTCGCCAGATCATTCATGATTTGCAATACTAGCGGCATAACGCGCGGAATCGGAATAAATCCATCCACTCTCCGATGATTCCAGAGATCATCATCTTTTATTTCAGGCCAGAGCTGTTTTCTCAATACCAGTTTCTTTTCAAGTATTTGCTTTCTGTGTGTTTTCTTTTCTGTCATACGTTTTTCCTAATTTGAGCGGGCCAAAGTTTGGCCCTTCTCGTCTGGCTTTTGCGAGGCGTGGAGCATGACTGGACAGTGTTGGAAGCTGTCCGTCATGCTCCTCAAACGAGTGATGCTAATATATTTTATGAATGACCAACCTACCACGATTCTTCCAAAGTAAGTTGTCGAGTTCCCATCAATTTATGCTGCTTCAGCATACCAGCTTGCAGTAAATAATGAAAACTCAATTTTTAGTTGTTTTACAAGGAAGTGATATTTTCTTCGTTTCAAAGGGGAATCTTCAAAGGGGAATCACGAGTTCCAACGGTGTTCAATGCGTGTTAACCTGTGTTCGCTATTGTAGTTCACAGGTTATCGTTCGGTGATGATTGGAGAGATTGTTAAGAGAGTTTTCGGATTTCACTTACCACCCCAGCACATGCGCAAAAATCAGCGGCGCGACAATCGTTGCATCGGATTCGATAATGTATTTCGGCGTCTTCACGCCGAGTTTGCCCCAGGTGATTTTTTCGTTCGGCACCGCGCCGGAATAGCTGCCGTAGCTCGTGGTCGAATCGCTGATCTGGCAGAAATAACCCCAGAGCGGCACGCTGGTGCGCAGCAAATCCTGATGCAGCATCGGCACGACGCAGATCGGGAAGTCGCCAGAAATGCCGCCGGCTATCTGGAACATGCCGAGCGTGCTTTTCTTCGTCGCAGTGCGCGTGTAAAACTCGGCGAGCCACGTCATGTATTCGATGCCGGTGCGGACGGTGTGGACGTTCTTCACGTCGCCCCGGATGACGGCTGCTGCATACATGTTGCCGAGCGTGGCGTCTTCCCAGCCGGGCACGACGATGGGCAGATTTTTCTTGGCGGCGGCGAGCATCCAAGAATTTTTCGGGTCAATCTGGTAATACTTTTCGTATTTGCCGCTCAACAAAACCTTGTAGAAAAATTCGTGCGGGAAATGGCGTTCGCCCTTTTTGTCGGCGTCAGTCCAGACTTCGAGCATCGCTTTTTCCATGCGGCGCATCGCTTCACCTTCGGGAATGCATGTGTCCGTCACGCGGTTCATGTGGCGGTTGAGCAAGGCCTGTTCGTCTTCCGCCGTCAGCGAGCGATAACCCGGCACGCGTTCGTAATAATCATGCGCGACGAGGTTGAAAACATCTTCTTCGAGATTCGCGCCGGTGCAGGTGATGAGATGAACTTTGTCCTGGCGAATCATTTCCGCGAGCGAGAGGCCGAGTTCGGCGGTGCTCATCGCGCCGCCAAGCGTGATCATCATTTTGCCGCCGCCATCAAGATGCGCGACGTAACCGCGTGCGGCGTCCACGAGCGAAGCGGCGTTGAAGTGGCGATAATGATGCTGGATGAATTGCGAAACGGGTCCGCCGGAAATCTTCGTTTGTTTTTTCTTGGCCATAATTTCACCGCAGAGTCGCAGAGACGCGGAGAAAAATGAAGAAAGAATTTTAATTATTCAGCGCGCTTCGACTCGCAGAAATGCGGCATCTGATTTTGCGAGTATTTCTGTTTGTTTCAGGCTTGCTGGAATCAAACAAAATTGTCCGGCGGACAAATTGACCGTTTCCGACTCGCTTTTGATTTCAATTTGACCGCTCGCTGCCGCGACAATTTGCAATTGTTGCTCCTTCAATTTTGCGGTTGCGCCATTTTTCAATTCCAGATGCTCGACGTTGAAAAGCGGATCGCGAACGAGCGGACGCGATTTGATTTTTTCATCTCCGGAAAACTTTTCTGAAACCAGTTTCGGTTCAAAATCGTTGAAATCAATGCTCGCCAGCGACTGCGCGATGTGCAACTCGCGCGGTTTGCCGTCCAAACCGACGCGGTTCCAATCGAATACGCGATAGGTCGTGTCTGAATTTTGCTGGATTTCAAAAATGACAAGTCCCGCGCCGATGGCGTGAACGCGACCGCTCGGCAGAAACATCGTGTCGCCCGCACGCACAGGCACGCGATGGAAACAATCGGCCACTTCGCCGCTCTGAATTTTTTTCTCGAACTCCGCGCGCGTCACGCCGTGTTTGAGGCCGACGAATAATTCCACGCCCGGCGCGGCGGCGGCGATGAACCACATTTCTGTTTTCGGCTCGCCGCGCAATTCTACAGCTTTATTTGCGGGCGGATGAACTTGCAGTGAAAGTTTTTCGCGCGCGTCAAGAATTTTTATCAACAGCGGAAAACGATTGCCAGTCGCAGGCTTTGCGTCGCCGAGCAATTCGTGTGGAAATGTTTCCATAAGCCAGCGCAAATTTTTCCCAGCGAATTTTCCATTGGCGATGATGCTTTCGTCATTTGGCCGGTCGGAAATTTCCCATGATTCGCCGATTTTGCCGGATGGAAGTTTTTTGCCGAAAAGTTTTTCAATTTCGCGTCCGCCCCAGACGCGTTCCTTGAAAACCGGATGAAAAATGAGTGGATAGAGCACGAAAATTATGCAGCGGCTTGTGGAACGCCGTTTGCCTCGACATCAATTTTTTCGATGAAATGCCCGTGCGCGCGGAATTTTTCGTAACGCAGTTTCAATCGCTCGGCAATCGGCAGCGCGAGAATTTCTTCAAGATGCTTGAGCAAATGCGTTTTCAGATTGGACGCAACAGTTGCGTGGTCGGTGTGCGCGCCACCAAGCGGTTCAGGAACAATTTCGTCCACGAGCCTGAATCCGAGCAGATCCTTCGCGGTGATTTTGAGCGCAGCGGCGGCTTTGGACGCGGCGGCGCGGTCTTTCCACAAAATCGCCGCGCAACCTTCCGGGCTGATGACCGAGTAATACGCATTTTCCATGATCAAAACCCGATCTGCCACGCCGATGCCGAGCGCGCCGCCAGAACCACCTTCGCCAATGACAGCGGCGATGATCGGGACTTCGAGCAACGTCATTTCGCGCAAATTGACGGCGATTGCTTCGGCGATGTGACGTTCCTCGGCAGCGACGCCCGGATATGCACCGGCGGTGTCAATCAAAGTGACAATTGGCAAACCAAATTTATTTGCGAGGCGCATCAGGCGCAGCGCTTTGCGATAGCCTTCGGGATGCGCGGAACCGAAATTGCGCAAAATGTTTTCCTTCGTGTCGCGGCCTTTTTGCGTGCCGATGACGACAACGCGATGTTCGCCGAGCTTCGCAAAACCGCCGACCATCGCGCGGTCTTCGGCAAAAAGCCGGTCGCCGTGCAATTCCTGAAAATCGCTGAACGAACGCTTGATGTAATCGAGCGTGTAGGGCCGTTTTTGATGGCGCGCAAGCTGGACGCGCTGCCAGGCGGTGAGATTTGAAAAGATGTGACGGCGTGTTTCCGTCAGTTTTTTTTCAATCAACCGGATTTCATCCTCGAAGCTGACGCCCAGCGAATGTTTTTCCGGGTGTTGACGGAGGTCGTCCAGCTTGTTTTGCAGTTCGATGATCGGTTTCTCGAAATCGAGCTGATGTTTCATGCGTGGAAAGTTTAATTGTTTTCCGGGCTGAATCAATGCGAATTCCGTCTTCAAATAAAAAAACGAAAGGCCGGACTTGCGTCCGGCCTCTCTCTAGTGACGAGGTTTATACGCCTTCACTAAAGGCGCTCAGAAGGGCGACGCGACCAACTTGGGGGTCGCTGTTCGAGCCGCGCCGCGAGCAAAACCTCTCTGCCAACCCTAAACGAACAGCGAAATCATTTCTTACTGATAACTTTGACCCCGCTCGTTTAAGGCTGTTCAAACTTTAACTGAAAAAGTTTTTTAAGTTATGGGGTGTTCACCCCACCGCAAAAGGATGAACAAAATAATCGTTTTGGTTGCAATGGATTAGCGCGAAATGTCGCTAAAAATTTTTGTGTGCAAACGTGATTGAACCACCCGCGTCAATGGAGTTTTGCCTGAAGAAGAAAGCGATTCGCGCAATGCATTTTCTTTTCCCGTGCCCGAAGCCAGAACCCAAACCTGATTTGCCGCCGCAATTGCCGTGTAACTCAACGAAATCCGATTCGGCGGCGGCTTGGGCGAGTTTTTGACGGCGCAACAGATTTCTTTCGGATTTGTTCCTTCAGTTTTGCCCGGAAAAAGCGAAGCGACGTGGCCGTCCTCGCCCATGCCCAGAAAAATTAAATCCAGCGAAGGCAAACCGTGTGATTGCAAATTTTCTCGTTCGCCCTGCCAAAGCGGGGAGAGGGCTGGGGTGAGGGGATTTGAAGAAAAATTGGCCTCCTCACCCCGACCCTCTCCTCGTCGAGGAGAGGGAGAAGCAATCGGAATAATTCGACGCAATTCTGCTTCTGCAAGTTTTGCAGCAATTTCCGATGAATCTTCTCCACGAATGCGATGAATTTGGCTGTCGGAGATTTTCAGTGGCGCAAATAAAAGCTCGTTTGCCATTTTGAAATTGCTTTCCGAGTTGGTTGGCGAAACGCAGCGCTCGTCCGCCCAGAAAAAATGGACGCGCTCGAAGGAAATGTTTCGCGCTTTGGCCTGTTCGACGGTTGAAGCGAAGAATTTTTGCGTGATGCGCCCGCCGGAAAGCGCGACGCAATGCGTTTTGCCCGCGCGATTGGCCGATTCAATTTCGTCCAGCCATAAACTTGCGACGCGCGAAGCCAATTCGTCGGCGTTGGCGAAGGAAATAATCTCGAACTTCTTTGCTTTTTGAACGCGCGCCCAAATTTCAGATGGCATTCCACAGCGCCAAACCCCAGCAAGTAAATAACTGAATCGTGAATTGATGCGTGCTTCCTGCTCCACTCTGTCAATAAAGGCCGCGCCATGCTGTGAAATTAACGTTTCCAAAGGACCGGCAGCGAGTAAACCTATTTGCTCGTCCGTTAAATTTCGTTTTAAGATTTCATTGATGGCTTGCCAAGCGATTTCTGGCGTTTCATGGCATGCATCAATCATAGTTTGATCTTTCTCAAACCATTCTCTTACAACCCCATCAACAGTTGGAGATGACATACTTTTACTTTATCACCTGCGGTTCGTGCCAGACGTGGCCGCTTTGCGCGAGTAAATCGTCGGCAGCAATCGGGCCCCACGTTCCGGCGGCATAAAACTCGCGGTTCGTCAGTGATTTATTTTCCCAGCCTTTGCGGATGGAATCCACAATTTGCCACGCGGTCTCAACTTCGTCGCGGCGAATAAAGAGCGTCGCGTCGCCGGCGATGGCTTCGAGCAGCAGGCGTTCGTAAGCTTCCGGCGTGTAAGCGCCGAATTCGGAATCGTAGCTGAAGTGCATACGCACGGGCCGCACGCCGAGGCTCATGCCGGGAACTTTGCCGTTGAAACGCAGGGAAATGCCTTCGTTCGGCTGAAGTCGCAACGTGAGCGCATTGGAATCAAGATGCGAACCGCATTGCGCGGCGAACAAAACGTTCGGCGTCGGGCGGAATTGGATGCGCACTTCGCTGGCGCTCATCGGCAGATTTTTTCCCGTGCGCAAATAGAACGGCACGCCGCTCCAGCGCCAGTTATCAATGAACAATTTCAGTGCGACGTAGGTTTCGACGTTCGAATCCGGTTTCACTTTCGGTTCCTGCCGATAGCCCGGTCGCGGCTGGCCGTCAATCGAGCCGGCGAAGTATTGTCCGCGCACGACTTGTTTTGCCACTTCATCCGGCGACAACTGCCGGATGGATTTCAGCAATTTCACTTTTTCGTCGCGGACGGATTCGGCTTCGAGCGACACGGGCGGTTCCATGCCGACGAGCGCGAGAATCTGGAGCATGTGGTTTTGCACCATGTCGCGGATCGCGCCGGCTTCCTCGTAATAACCGCCGCGCTCGCCGACACCGATTTTTTCGCTAACGGTGATTTGGATGTGGTCAATGGATTCGCGGTTCCACAACCGCTCGAAAATGGAATTGGAAAAGCGGAACATCAAAATGTTCTGCACGGTTTCCTTGCCGAGATAATGGTCAATGCGGCAGACCTGCTGCTCGTGCGCGAAGCGCGTCAGCTCGGCATTGAGCGCGTGCGCGGACGCAAGATCGTGGCCGAATGGTTTTTCAACGACGAGCCGCTGCCAGCCGTGTTCGCCGCTGTCGCGATGAAGCAATTTCGCGTTGTGCAATTGTTCGATGACTTGACCAAATTGGCTCGGTTGCGTGGCGAGATAAAAAAGCAAATTTTTTCGCAACGGCGCATTGCCGAAAGAATTTAATTTTTGTTCCAATTTTTGATAAGCCGCAGCGTCGGTCAAATCGCCGGTGCAATAAAACAGGTTTGCCGAAAATTCCTGCCAGACCTTTTCATCCACGGGCTTTGTGCGCGAGAATTGGTCGAGCGCCGCGCGCAATTCCGAGCGCCACGATTCATCGGTCTTGTCGCGCCGCGCAAACCCGATGACGCGAAACGCCGGCGGCATTTGTTTTTCTTTGCAAAGATGGTAAAGCGCGGGAATCAATTTGCGCGCAGTCAGGTCGCCGCTCGCACCAAAGATGACGATGGAGCATGGCTCGGTGAGTTTACGGACTTCGCCAATCGTGCAGACCGGCCCGTCGAATGAATCAGAAATGTTCACGAGCAAAACAATGGCGCAACGCCCGCGGAAATTCAATGCCGGGATTTTTGGCTCGCTTCGGTAAAAAAATTTCCGCAGAATTATTTTCGCGCGAATGAAAGCAAAAATCATCATCACACCGAAAAAAGCCGTCGTTGATCCGCAGGGAAAAACCGTCCAGACCGCGCTCGAACAAATGGGACACAAAGGCATCAAAGCCGTCCACGTCGGTAAATACCTTGAAATTGAACTGGACGGCGACAAGGAAGCCGCGCGCAAATCGCTCGACGAAGCGTGCCACAAATTTTTGAGCAATCCGGTGATTGAAGATTATAAATTGGAAATTGAATGAATTTTGCCGTCCTCCAGTTCCCCGCGAGCAATTGCGATCAGGATTGCGTCCACGCCATCCGCGTGCTCGGTCATTCCGCGAATCTCCTTTGGCACAAGGAAACGTCGCTCGGCAACGCCGATGCGGTCATCATCCCGGGCGGATTCAGTTACGGCGACTATTTGAGAACGGGGGCGATTGCGCGGTTCAGCCCGATTATGCAAACCGTCCAAAAATTTGCCGATGCCGGCGGAATTGTCCTCGGCATTTGCAATGGCTTTCAGATTTTGTGCGAAGCCGGAATGTTGCCCGGCGCGTTGATTCGCAATCGTGATTTACAATTTCATTGCGAACAGGTTTTTTTGAAGACGAATAATTTTGAAACGCCGTTCACGAACAAAATTCCGGGCGACAAAATTTTGAAAATTCCCGTCGCGCACGGCGAAGGCTGTTATTTTGCGGACGAAGAAACTTTGTCGAAATCGAAATCGAACAATCAAATTCTCTGGCAATACTGCGACGCGACCGGAAATCTCACCGACAAGGCAAATCCAAACGGCTCGTTGCTGAACGTCGCCGGCATTTGCAACGAAAAACGAAATGTTGCCGGGCTGATGCCGCATCCTGACCGCGCGAGCGAAAGTATTTTGGGCAGCGCGGATGGAAAATTGATTTTTGAAAGCGTGATGGCGACGCTCCAAAATAAATCCGCGGCGAAAGCGGCTTAATTCTTTCCCGTGCCTTGCGGCAATTCGTGACAAAGCCGTAAAATCAGCGTGCGGCCGTAAAGCGTGAGCCATGTATTGCGGACTTCCACTGGAATTATGCTGCTGTCGGCACGAATCATTTGGCATTTCACCGGCTGTGCGCTTTCTGCGCCATCTGAATCAAGCGCGAGAAATTGAAGTTGGCCGCGCCCTAAAATTTCCCCGCGATTGCACCCGATCACGGTTTCGGCGCGCTGATTCGTGTCAATTATTTTTCCCGTTTCCTCATCGGTGAGAAACGCCGCGTCGCCGAGGCATTCAAAAAGCGTGCGATATTTGTGTTCCGACTCGCGCATGGATTGTTCGGCGCGTTCGTGTTCAACGTGTTCGTTTGCTTCGCGTAATGCGCGGTCTACTGCGGGAATCAGCCGCATGAGCCGGTGTTTCAAAACGTAATCGGTCGCGCCATTTTTCATGGCCTCAATCGCGGCGTCTTCACCAATCGTGCCGGAAACAAAAAGAAATGGAACTTCCGGCCTGCGTTTGCGCGCGAGGGTCAGCGCCTCAAGTCCGTTGAAGTCGGGCATCGTGTAATCGGATAAAATCAGGTCAACATCTTCCTGTTCGAGCGCGGCGATAAAATCTTCGCGGCTGTCCACGCGCAGGAGTTCGCATTGCGGCCAGCGCGCGGAAAGCATGGCTTCATTGAGTTCGGCGTCGTTGGCGTTGTCTTCGACATTAAGAATGCGCAAGGAACTTTTCACGGCGATAGCTTCATCTTGGGAATCCGCCGTTTCGGCAAATTCATTTTTAGTTTCTATCAAAGGAGTGCTGTCCAGAACCGAATCCGGTGCAGGCAATACCGTCTCTGACTGTATTCGCATGACGCAATCTAGCCGCGCCTGCTTGCATCCGAAATGGGGTGAACGCCTACCGCCATTTCTTGATTTTCGCCAAAAAAAACTTAATGCTCATGCAAATGAAAATCCGGGAAATCATCCGGCAGATTGAAGGCGACGGATGGTTTCATGTGCGCACGCGCGGCAGCCATCGCCAGTATCATCACGCGACGAAGCCCGGCACGGTGACGATTGCCGGGCATCCCGGACAGGATTTGCATCCGAAAACATTAAACAGTATCTTGCGGCAGGCAGGACTCAAATGACTATGCGCTACACCATCATCATCGAGCACGGGCCGGAAAATTTCAGCGCCTACGCGCCGGATTTTCCCGGCTGCGTCGCGGCTGCGGACACGGAAAAAGAAACTCTCGCGCTGATGAAGGAATCCTTGGAAATGCACATTGAAGACATGCGCGAACGCGGCGAACCGATTCCGCAGCCAAGCGAAATCCGCGAAGTTGAAGTGGCGGCGTAATCCAAATCATTTATGCCAAACGCTTGGATGATTCGTGCCGGAGAACGTGGACAGCTCATCGAAAACTTTGCGAAAGGCTACGTCGCAATTGGCTGGAATGCGGTTGGTGATTTGTCCGAGGTGAAATCAATTGATGAAGTTCGCCAGCGTTATTCAAAAGCTTATCCAAACGACAGCAAGGCTGTGGCGGCAATTGGTGCAGCGACACTTTTCAAATTTCGCAACAGTGTGAAAGTTGGCGATTCGGTTGTTACTTACGATCCAAGCGAACGGGAATATTCAGTTGGGAAAATTACCGGCGAATATGTCTTCGACACGAACCTGATACCGAATTACGCCCACTCGCACAAAGTTAATTGGGAACGACAAGTCAGCCGAGACGCACTCAAAGCCGCATCAAAAAATTCTCTAGGCAGTCTAGTGACTTTGTTTGTCGTCAATGACGACGTGCTGGCTGATTTGTTGAACGCCGGTCGCGCAGCGCCGGAAATTGTAAACCAAGAAATCCAAGTCGCAGAAAAAGAAGCAATCCAACAGCTCAAAACAGACATTGAAGGCAAAGCTCACGAACTTATTAAGGACAAGTTGCTGAAACTTTCTGACCGTGACATGGAAGAGCTTGTCGCCGCTGTTTTGCGAGCGATGGGTTTCAAGGCCCGTGTCTCGCCGCTCGGGCCGGATCGTGGTGTGGATGTTTTTGCATCGCCTGATGGGCTTGGTTTTCAAGAGCCAAGAATAAAAGCAGAAGTTAAACATCGCCCCGGCGAAAAAATTGGAGCGCAACAAATCCGCAGCTTTCTTGGCGCTCTCCGCCCCGGCGATAAAGGTTTGTTTGTCAGCACTGGCGGATTCGCAAAAGACGCGCGTTACGAAGCCGATCGCGCGAACAATCCGATTACGCTTTTGGGTTTGGACGAGTTAGCCGAACTCGTTGTCGAACACTACGCGAATTTTGATTCAGAAGGCCAAGCGTTATTGCCGCTTGTCAGAATTTATTGGCCGAACGAGTAAGATTTTGTTTTTAGAATTTTTATTTCCCATGACCGAACCCGCCATCACACCCGAACTCGTCGCCAAACACAATTTGACGCCGGAAGAATACGCGCACGCCAAAGAAATCCTCGGCGGCCGCGAGCCGAGCTACACCGAGCTGGGAATTTTTTCCGTGATGTGGAGCGAGCATTGCAGCTACAAAAACACGCGCCCGCTGCTCAAGACGTTTCCCACCAAGTCGCCGAAAATCCTTGTCGGCGCGGGCGAGGAAAACGCCGGCATCATTGACATCGGTGACGGCATCGCCATCGCGTTCAAGATCGAATCGCACAATCATCCGAGCGCGGTCGAGCCGTTTCAAGGCGCGGCCACCGGCGTCGGCGCCATCGTCCGCGACATTTTCACGATGGGCGCAAGGCCGGTTTGCGCGGTGAACTCGTTGCGCTTCGGGCCAATCTGTAGCGGCGGTCTGCGACCGCCGACGAATGGCGAAGAACGGCGCTCACAGAGCGCCGCTACAGAAGAAGAAGCGGCATTGAAAAACAATCGCAGATTATTTGCCGGCGTCGTCAGCGGCATCGCGCATTACGGAAATTGTTTTGGCATTCCGACCATCGCGGGCGAGGTTTATTTTGACAAATCCTACGAAGGCAATCCGCTCGTGAACGCATTTTGTCTCGGCGTTTTGCGCCATGAACAAATCGCGCGCGGCGCAGCCAAAGGAATTGGCAATCCCGTTTTTTATGTTGGTCCAGCGACGGGCCGCGACGGCCTTGCGGGCGCGGCTTTCGCGTCGAAAGATTTGACCGAGGAATCCGCCGAGCAACAGCGCGGCGCGGTGCAAGTGGGCGATCCGTTCATGGAAAAATTGGTTTGCGAAGCGTGCCTCGAACTTTTGGCGACGGGTTGTGTCGCGGGAATTCAAGACATGGGCGCGGCGGGTTTGACTTGCTCCACTTGCGAAACCGCCGCGCGCGCGGGCACGGGAATTGAGATCGAGTTGGATAAAGTTCCGCAGCGCGCGCCGAACATGACAAGCTACGAAATCATGTTGAGCGAATCGCAGGAACGGATGCTCATCATCGTCCACAAAGGCCGCGAAGCCGAAGTGAAACGCATTTTCGACAAGTGGGATTTGCCGTGGGCGGAAGTCGGTTTTGTTACGGACACGGGACGCATGGTCGTGCGTCACGGCGGAAAAACCGTCGCCGACATTCCCGCAAAAAAAATCGCCGATGAATCGCCGGTGTATCAGCGCGAGTCGAGCGAGCCGGAATATCTGAAAGCCGTCCGCGCGTTTCGTCTGGACGGAATTGCCGACACAAAAACTCCCGCCGATGATTTGAAAAAACTTCTGGCGTGGCCGAGCATCGCGTCGAAGAACTGGGTTTATCGGCAATACGATCATCAAGTGCGCGACGGCTCGGTCGTTTTGCCCGGCAGCGACGCGGCGGTCATCCGCATCAAGAACGATTCAATTCCGGTGATGACCGCTGAATTGAAATCGAAAATTGGCGACGCGAAAGTTTCCGAAAAACTCATCGCCATGACCGTGGATTGCAACGGCGTCTACGTTTATCTCGATCCGTATGAAGGCGCGAAAGCCGTGGTGACGGAAGCCTGCCGCAATCTTGCGTGCAGCGGCGCGGTGCCGCTCGGCGCGACGGATAATCTGAACATGGCGAATCCGCATAAGCCGGAATTGTTCTGGCAAATGCGCGAAAGTGTCCGTGGACTCGCCGAAGCCTGTAAATTTTTCAACGCGCCAGTCACGGGCGGCAACTGCTCGCTCTACAACCAAAATCCCAGCGGCTCGATTGACCCGACGCCGACCGTCGCCGTGGTCGGCATAGTGGAAAAACCGGAGCACGTCACGACGCAATGGTTCAAGGACGAAGGCGACGCGATTATTTTGCTCGGCGAAATTGTTGACGCGAGCGATCCGATTCTCGGCCTCGGCGGCAGCGCATATCTGCAAGTGATTCACGGCAAAAAAACCGGTTCGCCGCCGCGATGCGATTTGGAAATCGCAAAAACGTTGCACACCACGCTGCTCGGCCTGATCCAATCCGGCCTCGCGAAAAGCGCGCACGATTGCAGCGACGGCGGACTGGCTGTTGCGATTGCCGAAAGTTGCATCAGCCATCTCATCGCCCGCGAAACGCCGCGATTGATCGGCGCGGAAATTGATTTGTCGCAATTCAAAGATTTCCGCCTCGACGCTTTACTTTTCGGCGAAACGCAATCGCGAATTGTCATCACATGCAATCTGCTGGATGCCGTAAAAGTCGTCGAACGTGCCAAGCTGATGGGCGTTCCGGCAATTCAAATCGGCAAAGTCGGCGGCGATAAATTGACAATCAAAGCTTCCGTCGGAGAATTTTCCGCGCCGTTGGCCGAACTGCACGATGCGTGGTGGAATTCCATCGCCCGCGCGATGGCGTGAGCAGAGCGCAAAGGAATCAAATCCAAGAATCGGGCACCTGCCCTAAAAACAATTTTTTGGGAGTCGCACTGGAACACAGTGTTGGTTCAATCTCCAATTTCTTGAATGAGGCGTTCAAACCAGACGTTCTGATTTCAGAATCACGAACGAACCTGAAGATCTCTGTAATGCGCTTCCTGATTTTTACGCCGGCTGGGTTTTGGCTTCGGGATGTTCGTCCAACACCAAAACGCCGTGCGGTGGCAGGTCGTAATTGCCGGAGAAGGTGTTGCCGGTGAGAAAATCGTGCATCGGTTTATAAAACTGCACGCGCACGGGTGAGTTTTGATGGTTCAATAAAAAGAAAATGCGCGTGCCTTCCTTTTGTCTCATGCTGACTTCGACATTTTCTGGAACTTTGAGCAACGGCACCAGCGAACATATCTGGCGCAGCCAGCCGACGAGGTCGTGGTAAAAATGCTGGTGGCTTTGCGTGCCGATGTAAATCGCCTTGCCCAATCCAAAATTATTCATCGTCACCGCAGGTTTGCCGGCGTAAAAATCCTTCGCATACACCGCGAGAATCTGGCAGCCCTTCGGCTCGATGATGTCGCACCAGAATTTCGCCGGATGCAAATGGCTCGTGGGAAACGCGCCTTTGAAGGTGAGATGATTTTCTTCGCCGGGCGGGATGGGATCGAATTCCAAAACTTCGAGGCCGAACAAATCCGTCAAATCGCCGGGAAATCCAGTATCCGGCGCGATGTGATGTTCGTTGACGAGCGCAGTGTTAAACGTGCCAACAAGTGTGCCGCCATTTTGAACATACAGTTTCAAGCGGTCGGCTTCGCCGGCTGAAAGCACGTGCAACGACGGCGCGAAAACGATTTTGTATTGCGACAAATCATCCACGGGGCGCGCGAAATCCACCTGGATGTTGCGGTCGTGCAGCGCACTGTAGATGAGCTGGATGTGTTCGCGCAGGTTGAAAAATTTGTTTGGCTGGTTCGGCTGTTGCAACGCCCAATCGCTGTCGTGGCTGTAAAGGATGCAAACTTCGGAAATAACCTTGGTGTCCTTGAGCGCGGGCGCGAGCAATTTAAGTTCTTCGCCGATCTGGCTGATTTCCTGAAAGACGCGATTATTGCCGCCGAGATGGTGAGGCAAAACGCCGCCATAAAATTTTTCACCGCCGATGCGCGGTTGACGCCAGCGGAAATACAAAACGCCGTTCGCGCCGCGCGAAACGACCTGATATGTGAAGAGGCGAATCAAGCCGGGTCGCACGAGCGAATTGACATCTTGCCAATTTACCTGCCCGACTTTTTGTTCCATCGCCCAGAAACCGCCATCGCCATCGGGCATTTTTATTCCGGTTTTTTTCAGCGAACGCAGCAGGTCAATGTCGCACGCCAGTTCGGCGGTCTTCGATTTCATCACCACGTTGCTTTCGATGGAAACAAAATCCACCGCATCCGCCATGTCAAAGTGATCGAACTTGCGAAGAAACGCGCGCATCGTGACCGTGACCGGAGTTTTCGGACAGCGCTCGCGCAAAATGTCCGCCTGCATTTTGACGAATTGCACCATCGTGTCGCTGCAAAAACGGTTCCAGTCGAGAAGCAACGCCGGATTGTGCGGCGACGGCGCATACATCGGCATCGGCACCTGGTCCCATGACGCGACGGTTTGCCCCCAAAAACGAAGGCCGAGAAGTTCGTTGAGCCGCTCGATGGTTTCGTATTTTGCCTGAAGCCAGAAATGCCATTCCTCGCGCGAGGCGTCGTTGAAGGAAAATTCCGTGTCATTTCCGCCCATGCTGTTGTCAATCTGCCAGGCGATGAGTTGCGGATGGTCGCCGACCGCTTCGACCATTGCCGTGACGATGCGCTTGGAATAATCCCAATAAACGTCGCTCGAAAGGCAAACCGCGCGGCGCGTGCCTTCGTGTTTGAGACGGCCAAATTCATCGAGCGGCAAAATTTCCGGATGTTTTTTTGCGAGCCAGATCGGCGGCGCGGCGGTGGGTGTTCCGAGAACGACTTTGATGCCGTGATTTTCCATGATGTCCATCACGCGGCGCAGCCAGAGAAAATCGTATTTGCCTTCTTCGGATTCGCAGATGCCCCAGGAAAATTCGCCGATGCGGACGATATTGACGCCCGCCTTGGCCATCAGCACGGCGTCCCGTTCCCACGCCGCTTCGGGGTTTTCGGCGGTGCCGGCATAAGGAAAGACCCACTGTTCAGGATAATAATCAACGCCGAAAAACATAAATGGAATGTGCTTTGGCTGACGAGGCACTCTAAAATCAAATCGCCATGCGCGCAATCTAAAATTCGTCGCGCAAAAACTTGAAAAATTCAGACAACGCGTCAAAATCAATGTTTTCAGAATTCAAAGGAACGAAACCAATTCCCAAACGATGAAATTAAAATTTTGCGGAATTTTTGCCGCAACCGTTTTGGCTCAAATGACCGTCATGGCGGATGAGCCATCTGCCGGCACACGCTACGGACTTTTCGATGGACTGGATCATCGCAGCATTTACGGGCAGGGATATTTTCCCGAACCGTTTTTGGTGGACGATTCAGATTTGGAGCCGACCGAAGCACGCTTGGATTGGCTGCATACTTCGGCGGGCGCGCAACACAGCGACCAGGTCAAAGCTGAAATGGAAAAAGGTTTCGGCCTGCTGACATTGGAATTGGAAATTCCCTACGAACGCAACGTGGATTCCGGCGCGATTTCGCACGGCATCGGCAACATTGACTTGGGCGCGCGCTATCCGTTCCAGCAATTTGTCTCCGCCGGCGGATTTGTGGATTCGACATTCGGCGCGGCGATGGAAGTCGGCATCCCCACGCAATCCGCCGTCAGCAAAAACGCCGAACTCGTCCCAAAAATTTTCAACGACCTGAAAATCGGCAATCTCACCGTGCAATCCATCGCCGGTTATTCCACGCTCTTTGGTCCCGATGGCGACGGCGGCGTGCAAAATTTTGAATACGGTTTTATTTTCGGTTATTCCATTTCGCACCGGCAATTGCCTTTGCCCGGCGTCCTTGAAGTTGCTCCGATGCTTGAACTCACAGGCGAAACACAATTGAACGAAGCCGATGCAGGTCACACCGCGCTCATCGGCGACGCGGGATTTCGCTTTTTCTGCAAATCCATTGGTTCCGTGCAGCCGCGCCTCGGCCTCGCGTTTATTTTTCCGGTGAACAGCGCCGCGCGCGACGAAACCCATTGGGGCGTCGTCACAAGTTTGGTGTTTCAATACTGAAACATTTCGCGGAAAATCCAGTCGTGAAAATCAATCGGCGTGAATTTCTTGTTTTGACCGCGGGTTTTGCCGCCGGTTGCAGTTCAATGGGCGGCAACAGTTTGCTTGCCGGAAAAGAACAAATCGTCAATGTCGGTTCGGCCAGTGATTATTCTGCCGAAGGAGTTTATTCCAAATTTCGCGACTGCGGATTTTTCATTGTGCGCAAAGGAGAAAAGCTGTTCGCGCTTTCGGCGATTTGCACCCATAAATATTGCAAGCTGATTGCCGAGCCTGACCAGTCGTTTTATTGCAAATGCCACGGCTCGACATTTGATCCAAGCGGCAAAGTCACCGAAGGGCCGGCCAAACGCGATCTTCCGATGTTTCCGACAGTTGCAAACCAAAATGGAGAATTGCTCGTAACAATTCCCGCGACTTGAATGGCGGAAAAATTCACCACCAAGACACAAAGACACCAAGATTTTAATTCTTTGTGTCCTGGTGACTTGGTGGTTAAATCCGGTTTATGAAAATCATCAGAAGAACAATCTTCGTTCTCATAGGTTGCCCGACACATGAACATCCACACGGCGACCCGAAGAATCACGTTCAACAAAATCGGAAAATTGGGATGGTGACGCGGCGATTTCGCGGAAGCGTTTGAGCAAATCCTCCTGTTCGCGCCGCCGGAGTGTCCGCAGAAATTCAAAAACCTCAATGTCAATGAGCAGACGCGCGCCGCTCATTTGGATTCATTGGAAAGGCCGAGTTTGCGCTCACAATCTTCCGCCGTCAGCCAACGGTCTGGCGAGCGTTCGTCAATTTTCTGCGCGAGTTTGGCTGCGTAACCATCGCGTCCCTCGTCTTGCAATGCGACCATGAATGCCATCAGTTTCCGACGGGCCACGACCGGCAACGCCCGCACTTCGCTTTGAAGAATCTCGAAACTCATGCCAAAAATTACGCCTAAAAATTCATTGCCGCAAGCGGTGAATTTACACCGCCTCCTGCCCGCCACCGTCCGCACCGGTGCCATCCAGATCAATCAAAATGTCGCGCGGCTCCGCGCCTTTGCTCGGCCCGACGATGCCGCGATTTTCCAATTCGTCCATGATGCGCGCGGCGCGCGTGTAGCCAAGGCGCAGGCGGCGTTGCATGAGCGAGACGCTCGCTTTTTGTTCGCTGCGGATGACTTCGATGCATTGCTGGATGATTTCCTCGTCCTCGTCAATGCCGCTTTCATTTCCAAAATTCGGCGTGGGCTTGGAAAGTTGCTGATGAATTTCCATTTCGTAACTCGGCTTGGCCTGGCGGGCGATAAATTCGACGATGTCCTGCAATTCCTTGTCGGTGATCAATGCTCCTTGCGCGCGGTTCAATTTCGCCGAGCCGGGCGGCAAATAAAGCATGTCGCCTTTGCCGAGCAATTTGTCCGCGCCCATCGCGTCTAGGATCGTGCGCGAATCCACTTTGGCCGCGACTTGAAATGCGATGCGCGCCGGAATGTTCGCCTTGATGACGCCAGTAATCACGTCAACTGATGGCCGTTGCGTTGCGACGATGCAATGAATTCCCGCCGCGCGCGCCATTTGCGTGATGCGCGCGATGGCCATTTCCACGTCGGCTGGCGCGACGAGCATCAAGTCCGCCAGCTCGTCAATAATCACGACGATGTAACTCAATTTTTCGGGAATGACGATATCTTCCTCGCGCGGCACGACGATTTGTTCGTCCACTTCGACGGCAAATCCGTCCGCGCCCGGCTCGACTTTTTCTTTTTTCGACGTGAGCGGCAATTCCGGCTCCTGCGGAACGAGTTTTTTATTTGGCCGCGCGTTGAACGTGGCGATGTTGCGGCAGGCACAGCGCGCAAAAATCTGGTAACGCTTTTCCATTTCATTCACGACCCAGCGCAACGCGAGCAAAACTTTTTTCGGATCGGTCACGACCGGCACGACGAGGTGCGGCAGCGCGTTGTATTGCTGAAGCTCGACGACTTTCGGATCAATCATCACGAAGCGCAACTGGTCGGGCGAAAAGCGGTAGAGCAGCGATGCGATGATGGCGTTGATGCAGACGGATTTGCCGGAGCCGGTGCTGCCGGCGATGAGCAGGTGCGGCATTTCCGCAAGGTCGGCGACAATCGGATGGCCGTAGACATCCTTGCCGAGCGCGATGGGAATTTTCGCCTTTGAATTGCGCCATTCGTCCGACTCGAACAGATCGCGCATGATGACTTTGGTCTTGATCGCGTTCGGAACTTCGACGCCGACGGAAGATTTTCCGGGAACCGGCGCGAGGATGTGGATTCGTTCGGCTTTGAGCGCGGCGGCGATGTTGTTCGATAGCGCGGTGATTTTTTCCAGTTTCACGCCGGGCGCCGGATGCAATTCGTAGCGCGTGATGGTCGGGCCTTTGGTGATGTCGCCGAGCGAAACTTCGATGTCGAATTGCGCGAGCGTCTGCTGCATGAGCCGCGCGTTCGCCATCAATTCTTCCTTCGATTCGGTCGGCTTCACCGTCATGTCCGGATGCTGTAGAAAATCCATCGAGGGCAATTGATAATTGCCGATCATCGGAGTCGAAGCGACCGTGATTGGTTTCGGTTTTTTTGGTTTCGGCTTGGCCGGCGCGATTCCCGTGATTTTAACTTCCGGTTCGGTTTTCGGTTCAACTGATTTTTCCGCTTCAACTTTTTCGCCAACGACGATTTCACTTTTCGTATCAGCCAATTTTGCTTCGTCCAATTTTTCGGAAATTTTTTCTTCGGATTTTTTGCCAAGGATTTCTTCGGTCGTCGCGGCGACAATTTCTTTTGCCGGAATCACTTCGCCTTCGTCGGCGGGAGCGATTGGAGCCGTTGGAGCGCCCGGCAAAGTGGTTTTGCGGATGCGCGGACCTTTGTTTTGCGGCACGCTTAAATCGCGCACGGTCGGTTCAGGCACGGGCAAGCCGTCCGCGCCGAGACCGGAGCGCGTGACTTCCTCCTCCAATTTGCGCGCCTGTTTTTCCAATTCGCGCTTGCGGCGCTCGAACGTAATTTCATCTTCAGATTTTTTCGGTTCATCCGCCGCAATTTTTTCTTTTTGCAACAGCGCGCGAATCCAAACGCCGAGATGGAAATTCGTCAGGAACAGTAAACTGATAAAACAAAGCGCCAGATAAACGATTGTCGCGCCGACCGACCCCAACACCCAACAACCCCAATCATAGCCAAACAGTTTGAAATCAAAAAGCGTTTGGCCGAGCCAGCCACCAGCGCCGGGCGCGTCAACATACTCGCGCAATGATTTAAGCAGGCCGTCCATCATGGACAGCAACCCGGACAACGAGAAAATTAAAATCGCCAACCACAAGCCGAACCAGAGCCGGCGTTCGCGCAAGTAGGAAAGGAAGTTGCAAATATAGCCAACGCCAAAGGACGCCAGCAAAAACGGAAAAGTGTAGGCGGCGATTCCGAAAATGAAAAAAAAGGCGTAGGCGACGTCCGCGCCCAACGGACCAATCCAGTTATGCGTGTGATGCGACACGTTGCTGGTTCTGACGAATGACAGATCATAGCGGTCAAACGAAAGTTGCGCGACCAACAACAGCGCCGCTGCCGCCAACAACGCGAATCCGATGACATCGTGAAGGCCGTGATGCGAATCTGACGTCTTGCGTGACATGGCCGCAGCGTAGCAATTCGGCGCACGAGTTTCAAAGTTGAAATTGAATTTCCGCTCCGAATCAACTCCCTCTCCTCCTTTTGGGGAGGAGAGGGGGAAAAATTCAAAATGCGTCACTGCCGGACAGAATTCGCGCTTGCAAAAATGCGTGGAAAAATTGAGAATGAAAATCCGCTTGAGTGCGCGGTTAGCTCAGTGGTAGAGCACTACATTGACACTGTAGGGGTCGGAGGTTCAAACCCTCCATCGCGCACCATTCAGTATTTTGAGGATTTGCGTCGCAGAGCGACGATGACGTGTTGAGAGTTGAGACTTGCCGAGAACCCGTGTTTTACCCGTAAAGGACGCCCTGTCCTTGCCACATCTTTTTGCTTTGAAATGTCATGCGTTTCAGAGCCGTCCGCATCGCGCAATGAAGGACATCGAAGATTTGGTGCAGTTGACGAAGTTGAACAAGCTGGACTTGAACGAACCGACACTTCGGGCTATTTTGCTCAAGCACGGCGGCAACGAATTTTATGAACTCCTCAAACGCGAACGCGACGCACTTCGTCCTGAATGACGCGTCGGATTTGGAATTTCCTGACTGGAGCGGCATGAAATCGCATGAGATTCATATGTCGCCCGCCGAAGCGTTTCGTTGGAATGACGAAATGCTTACCCTCTTTTCAACACCGAAAAAATCGCGGCGCGATTCAAATCGTTGCCTTGTCGAATTCAAATTGTAACCGTGACTTACGCCGAAGCGGTTCAATTTCTTTACGGCCTGCGTTTGTTCGGCGCGAAGTTTGGATTGGAAAACACGTTCAAACTCGCCGCGCGCGCCGGCAATCCGCAGACGCAACTGCGCTTCATCCACGTCGCCGGCACGAACGGCAAAGGCTCGACCTGCGCGATGCTCGAAAGTATTTATCGCGCAGCCGGTTTGCGCGTCGGGTTGTTCACCTCGCCGCATCTGGTTTCGTTTCGCGAACGGATTCAAATCAATCGCCAATTGATTTCAGAAAAAGATGTCGTCCGGTTCGTCGAAGAATTGCGCGCGGCCAATAAAGAAAACGACGCGACACTTTTTGAATTCGCAACTGTGATGGCGCTGAAGTTTTTTGCGGAACAAAAATGTGATCTGGTGATTTGGGAAACCGGTCTCGGCGGACGGCTCGATGCGACGAACATCGTCACGCCGCTCGCAAGCGTTATCACGAACATTGCGTTAGACCATCAACAGTGGCTCGGCGACACATTGGAAAAAATCGCGGCGGAAAAGGCGGGCATCATTAAGGCTGGAATTCCAGTCGTGACGGCGGTTAACGAGTCGGAAGCATTTGCTGTTATTGAAAAAGTTGCGAAAGAGAAAAATGCGCCTTTAAAAATTATTAATTCAAGTCGGCTCGCGGGGACGCTCGCCCCACCATTACCGGGCGAACATCAAACAATCAACGCAGCGCTCGCGCTCGCAACCGTCAAAGTTTTGCAACGCCATATCCCGGTCGCAGAAAAAAAAGTCCACGCCGGTTTGGCGAATGTGGATTGGTCGGGGCGATTGCAGTTGGTTCAAAGGCCAAACGGACGGGAAATCCTGCTTGATGGCGCGCACAATGTCGCCGGGACAAAAATACTGGCCGATGCGATGGAGAAAAATTTCGGCCAGATGAAACGCACGCTAATTCTTGGAATTCTTCAAGACAAAGATTGGCGGCAGATTTGCGAAATTCTTGCGCCGCTGGCCGGAAAAATTTTCACCGTTCCGGTTTCAAGCGAGCGCACGGCAAATCCGAACGAATTGGCGGAAATGTGTCGCAAAGCAAATTCGTCCGCAGAAATTCTTGTTTGCAATTCGCTGAAAGAAGCGTTGCAAAAAACTTCAGCCGAAAATTTCATTGTTATCACCGGATCGCTTTATCTCGTCGGCGAAGCGTTGGAATTGCTCGGCTTTTCTCCGGTGACTGGCAGCGAGCGAGTGTTGAATGAGTGGACGGCTCCTGCTTCATCTAGCCGATAGTTCACACGAAGCTGCGCTTATACTTTTCGGGTAGTGGGCTACTTTGAAACTTCATTTGTTAAAGCGGCGATTTCTTCAATCATCCAGACATGGTTAGAGATACCACTTTCCATTGCTGGCGTCACGCGCAAGGTTTGGTGAATCCGGCAGAAATTATAGTTCATCGCGTAAATCGCCATCATGTGTTTGTGATTTTCAATTTTCTTGGAAAAGGCGTTTGTGAGCCGAGTAAAGCGGCGGTTCGTCATGCGGAGCGTCAAATTCTGGCGTTCCACGAATGAAGTTGAAATCAGATTGCGGTCTGGATTTCCAATGACTTTTCGACGACGCGCCCCAATGCAAACCGGCGGCGAATAGCGGACTTCGCCTTTTCCAGTTTCGCGTCCGTATAATTTTATCAGCATCGAAAAATCAATGTCCGCGCCGAAAGCGTCTTCAACCGCCAAAAGATATGGCCGGTGTCCATCGCTCGTTAATTGGATTCTGTTTGCCAGACGGCCTTTCAAATCGTGAACGAATCTGTATGCGGCTTCGGCGTCACGAAGCCCGACGTGCCAGCTTGGAATCAATTTTGTATCAGCATCAATCGCAATCCATGTCCAAGTGTCGCCAACGCCGTCTTGCCCTTGCAAATGCTCTGGAATGTTCGCCTGTTTGCAATAGGTGAAGCTCCATACTTCATCTACCTGAATCACCTTGCATGGCAAGTTCCGCATGATTGTATCGTGATACGCCGCACACGCTTCGCCGGTTTCAACCAAGATTCGAGACACCGTTTTCTTGGCAATGCCAGTCAGCCGGACTGTGGAGCGCAAGCTGCACCCTTCAATCAGGCAGTTAATTACTTTTGCTCGCTCTGCAATGCTTAATTTATTCATGCCGACATTATGCGTGAGCGGTCACGCTATGTCAATAGATTTTTAACGATTTAATTAAAATGTAAATTTTCTATTGACAGGTTGACTGGCGGCGGTTATTGTTGGCGCGTCAGTTGAAACACTGAATGGAAATTGAATTTCAAGACGAAAGCCTAGACTTACTGGAAACCGATGCAAATTTTAGTGCGGGTTATGCTAAAGAAATTGTCAAAGCATACCGAAAGCGGATACAGGCGATTAGGGCTGCCAATGACGAACGTGATTTATACGCCGTCAAGGGCAACCGTTTTGAAAAATTGAAGGGCGACAGGTCGCGCCAACATTCATTGCGACTGAACGACCAATGGCGGCTGATAGTTGAAATCAAACCGTCAAAGCCGAAAAATATAATTGTTGTAATTGCCGTAGAAGATTACCACTGACCATGAGCAACCGAACACCAGCAGAAGTTTTTCCGCCCGGCGAGTTTATCCTTGATGAACTTGATGAGCGCGGCTGGTCGCAGACCAGCTTGGCAAAAATTACTGGCAGACCCGATTCGACGATTAGCTCTATCATTTCGGGTAAAAAGTCCATCACTCCCGAAATCGCCAGCGAATTTGCGAGCGCGTTTGGAACAAGCCCGCAGTTTTGGCTTAATCTCGAAAACGCATATCAACTTTCAAAACTTGCCGTTGAAGATGGTGCGATTAAACACCGTGCCAAATTATTTGAAACTGCGCCAATCAGAGACATGGAAAAGCGCGGATGGATTCGCATTCTTGATTCTGTGGAAGAAACCGAAAAAGAGTTGGTGAACTTTTATTCAATTCCCACTCTTGAACAGTTGCCACAATTAAGGCTCGCCGCCAGAGCCACGGATCAAAACAAAAGTGAACTAACTCCCGAACAGCTTGCATGGTGTGTCCGTGCGCTTCAATTGGCAAAATCTGTTCCGGCAAAAAAATATACGAACAAATCTTTCGACGACGGTGTTTCGCAACTTCGTTTGCTGGCCGACTTTCCTGAAAATGCAAGGAAAGTGTCAAGGGTTTTAAGTGAAATGGGAATTAGATTTGTGGTGGTTGAGCATTTGCCGAAAAGCAAAATTGACGGCGCGGCACTTTGGCTTGGCGACGATTGGAGCAAGCCGGTTATAGCCCTTTCGCTGCGCTATGACCGGATTGATTCGTTCTGGCACACGCTTTTCCACGAGCTTTCCCATATCAAAAACAAAGACTCCTACATTGTGGATGTTGACATGGTTGGCGCAGACAGGTGTTTGTCCGACGAGGCTCTTTCTGAAATTGAGACACGGGCAAATCGTGAGGCAGCAGAAATGTTGATTCCAAAACAGACGATGGACTCATTCATTTCAAGAACTCATCCATTTTATTACACTGAAAAAATCATTCAGTTTGCAAACCTGATAAAGATTCATCCCGGCATCATCGCGGGACAGCTTCAACATCGGAAAAAAATTGATTGGACTGCAAACCGGCAAATGCTGGTGAAGGTGCGGGATATTTTAATCTCCGGCGCAATGACGGATGGCTGGGGAACAGCAGGAAAATAAAATTATGGCTAAAACAAAAACAGAACTTTTGCAGGAAATAGTCGCTGCTTATCGCGCAGCCGGACAAACGTGGCCAGCAACGGCAAGGGCGATTGGCGGTTGGGCAATTCAAGAAGGCTATTGGAAAGCACCGATTAAAAATCAAATAGACCAATGCGCCGAGGAAATTGCCGCTGCAATGCGCGTGGAATTTTTCACTGATCCGCAAGGCCGTGAGGTTCGTAAAAAACATCCATATCGTGAACTGGTAGAACTGCCGGATGGCAAGCACGTCCAACAGTTTTTGTGGATTGATATGGAAGACCCCAATCTCAAACACGAAGAAGCGGAATTGGCACTTCAATATGGCAGAAAGTTAATCATTGGGGACTGCAAACAGTTGAAAACATCGGTTGACAGTTACAATGATAACAACAAGCACGGAAAATATGTTGAAGTTAGTTTTGATTTCAACGAAGACATGGCGGAATCAGAGCAGCCGACAGTTTATCCGGGGCTTTAGGATTTTGTTTTCCAGCGACTTTGAGCCGCTTTCTTGGCAGATTGGATTCGCTGCTCTTTTGTCAGTTTTTGCGCCCTAGCATGGCCGCCCTTCAAGCCACCCAGCCTGCCCAGCGCGACGGCGGCGGGGTTTTTGACCGGCTTCTCTGACAGCTTAATCACGTCAGCAAAGACGCTGTGAGCGAGTTGGACTGTATCAGTTGGCCGCTTGCGCTTCGGTTTAATCATGCCCAAACTCTGCCACAGTCAAACCGGAAACGGAAATCGAAATTCAAAGTAGCCCACTACCACTTTTCGAGTTTCATTGACCTCTTCGCCGCTTCATTATTAAATTTAATGAATTATGGTTGAAACGAGTTTGCCGGCGCAACGCCGCTTTGGAGAAACAACACGCCCGGACGCCTGGTGGTTGCAGTCGTTGCTCGTTTTTTTGGGATTCTCCGCGTTCATCGTCTATTCGACGTGGGCGGCGTTTCAGGGAAATCATTACTGGCTCGAAACCGGCGGTGCGAATTATCTCTCGCCGTTTTATTCACCGGAAATTTTCGGCAATTCCCCGCACGCGTGGTTCGCTAAACCAAATTTTTATCCGACGTGGCTGGTATTTTCACCGGCTTTTTTCGTTTTGTGGGGACCGGGCGGATTTCGATTCACCTGTTATTATTATCGCGGCGCGTATTACAAGGGATTTTGGGCCGACCCGATCGCCTGCGCCGTGGGCGAACCACGCAAAAAATATCTCGGCGAAAAATATTTCCCGCTGATCCTGCAAAATGTCCATCGTTATTTTGCCTACGTTGCCGTTCTGTTCATCATTTTTCTTTCGCATGACGCATGGAAAGGAATGTGGTTCACCGATTTCATGAAAGCAGGAGGTGATCATTATGAAACGCATTTTGGCGTCGGCGTCGGAACGATTGTTCTCACGCTCAACGTAGTTTTTCTCGCTTGTTATACTTTCGGCTGCCACTCGCTGCGGCATCTGGCCGGCGGATTTCTGGATTCAAAATCGAAAGCGCAGTCGTGCGCGAAAGCTTACAACTGCGTCAGTTGCCTCAACAAACGCCACATGATGTGGGCGTGGATCAGTTTGTTCTGGGTTGGTTTCACGGATGTTTATATTCGCCTTTGCTCGATGGGCATCTGGCACGATTTCAGAATTTTCTAAAAAATTTACTGTGGCTACCAATTACGAAACTCACGAATACGACGTGCTGGTCATCGGCGCGGGCGGCGCGGGATTGCGCGCGGCGATTGAAGCGTCGGCGGCTGGCGTCAAAGTCGGGTTGATCTGCAAATCACTTTTGGGCAAGGCGCACACGGTCATGGCCGAAGGCGGCATGGCGGCGGCGATGGGCAACGTGGACGACCGCGACAGTTGGAAGGTTCACTTCGCCGACACGATGCGCGGCGGCCAATACGTCAACAACTGGCGCATGGCTGAATTGCACGCGAAGGAAGCGCCGCAGCGCGTTCACGAACTCGAAGCGTGGGGCGCGGTTTTTGACCGCACAAAAGAAGGAAAAATTTCGCAGCGCAATTTCGGCGGCCATCGTTATCCGCGCCTCGCACACGTCGGCGACCGCACGGGTTTGGAATTGATTCGCACGTTGCAGGATCACGGCATTCATCAGGGAATTTCCGTTCACATGGAATATACAATTGTTTCCTTGTTGAAAGACGGTGACCGCGTGGTCGGCGCGTTTGGCTACGACCGCGAGCGCGGACGTTTTCGGATTTTCAAGGCGAAGGCGGTTGTCGTTTGCACCGGAGGATTGGGTCGCGCGTATGCCGTGACGAGCAATTCCTGGGAAGGCACCGGCGACGGCGTTTCGCTCGCGTATCATGCGGGCGCGGAATTGCTGGACATGGAATTCATCCAGTTTCATCCGACGGGAATGATCTGGCCGCCGAGCGTGAAAGGAATTTTGGTCACGGAAAGTGTTCGCGGTGAAGGCGGCGTGTTGCGCAACAAAGACGGTAAGCGCTTCATGTATGACGATATTCCCGACAATTACAAATCGCAGACCTCGACCGATCCCGAGGAAGGCTGGCGCTACACGCAGAATGATAAAAACGCAAAACGTCCGCCGGAACTGTTGACGCGCGATCACGTCGCCCGCTGCATCAATCGCGAAGTGAAAGCCGGTCGCGGCAGTCCACACGGTGGCGTGTTTCTGGATATTTCCTGGATCAAGGAAAAAATTCCGAACGCGGCGGAGCACATCAAAAAGAAAATTCCTTCGATGTATCACCAGTTCATGCAACTGGCGAACCTCGACATCACGAAAGAACCGATGGAAGTCGGCCCGACCACGCATTACGCGATGGGCGGCGTGCGCGTGAACGGCGAAACGCAGGCGACGAATGTGCCCGGACTTTTTGCGGCGGGCGAGTGCGCGGCGGGTTTGCATGGCGCGAACCGGCTCGGTGGAAATTCTCTTTCTGACTTGATTGTCTTCGGCAAGCGCGCGGGAGAATTCGCCGCAAAATATGCGAAGGAAAATTCCATCGGCAAAATCAACGACGCGCAGGTCGAGGCGGCTTACAAAGAAGCAGTCGAGCCGTTTGAACGTCCCGCTGGCAGTGGCAACGAAGGTCCGTATCAGGTGCAATACGATTTGCAGAACATGATGCAGGCCAACGTCGGCATTGTGCGTTTGCAAAAGGAAATGGAATTTGCGCTCGACGGAATTCAGAAACTCAAAACGCGCGCCGCGAAGGTCGCGGTGCAAGGCCATCTCGAATACAATCCGGGCTGGCACACGGCGATTGACCTGAAACATCTGCTGACGATTTCCGAAGCAATCACGCTCTGCTCGCTAGACCGTAAGGAAAGCCGTGGCGGACATTTCCGCGAGGATTTCCCAAACAAGGATCCCGAGGCGCAGAAATATAATTCCGTCATTTCCAAGCAGGCGGATGGTTCGATGAAATTGCGGCGCGAACCGATTCCGGCGATGCGTGAAGATTTGAAACAAGTCATCGAGGAGATGAAATGAACAAGACCGTCACTTTCAGAATCTGGCGCGGCGACGCGAACGGCGGAGATTTCGTCGAATACAAAACGGAAATTTCCGAAGGCTTGGTCGTGCTCGACGTCGTCCACAAAATCCAGGCGACGCAAGCAAATGATTTGGCTTGCCGCTGGAATTGCAAGGCCGGCAAGTGCGGCTCCTGCTCTGCCGAAGTCAACGGCATCCCGAAACTCATGTGCATGACGCGCATGGACACGTTGAACACGGACAAGCCGATTACGATTGAACCGATGCGCGCGTTTCCGAGCGTGCGCGATCTCGTGACGGACGTTTCATGGAATTTTCGCGTCAAAACGAAGATCAAAAAATTCAATCCGCGCAAACCCGATGCGGAAGACGGAACATGGCGGATGCAGCAGGAAGACGTTGACCGCGTGCAGGAATTTCGCAAGTGCATCGAATGTTTTCTCTGTCAGGACGTTTGCCACGTTTTGCGCGACCATCACAAGCACGAGGAATTCATCGGCCCGCGCTTTCTGGTCTACACCGCCGCGCTGGAAATGCACCCGCTCGACACGGAAGATCGTTTGCCGGAATTGAAGCAGGCGCACGGCATCGGCTTTTGCAACATCACGAAATGCTGCACGAAAGTTTGTCCCGAACACATCACGATCACCGATAACGCGATCATTCCGCTCAAGGAACGCGTCGTGGATGATTTTTACGACCCGCTCGGCTGGCTGTGGAAAATGTTAAGGCCTAAAGATTGAAACGATTGAAGCTCGGCCGGATTCAAACCGAGACGCGGAATTCTTCATAAGTGCATACGCTGAAATTGCTTGACTGGAACAAGTTTTGCAGTCATTCTACGTCCGATTCTGCAAGGGAAGTGTATTGATATGGAGTTGTTGTCGTATTGAACCAATGAACAATTCCCAAAACGTGGGTCGCAAAAAAAATCGGCGCGAATTCAAGCGCTGGTTTTCGATTCCTGTCTTTTTGACCATCGCGCTGGTTTTTTCCAACAGCCTTTCATTCGCCCAAAATACCAATTCACCGGGCGCGCTGAAAAAATTGAGCATGGAAGAATTGATGGACCAGGACGTGACCATCGTCACCAAGACCCCGGAAAAGCTTTCGCAATCGCCTTCGGCGGTTCAAGTCATCACGGGCGAAGACATCAAGCGTTCGGGCGCGACGAGTTTGCCCGAAGCATTGCGGCTGGCGCCGAATCTGGAAGTGGCGCAGGTAAATGCGCAGCAATGGGCCATCAGCGCGCGCGGGTTCAACAACACGCTGGCGAACAAGCTGCTGGTGATGATTGACGGGCGTTCGATTTACACGCCGCTGGATGCCGGGGTGTTTTGGGACGTTCAAAATGTTTTGCTCGAGGATGTGGACCAGATCGAAGTCGTCAGCGGGCCGGGCGGCTCGTTGTGGGGCGCGAATGCGGTCAACGGCGTCATCAATATCGTCACCAAAAGCGCGCGGGACACGCAGGGGTTGTATGTTTCAGGCGCGGGCGGTTCGTTTTTGCAGGACTGGGGCGCGGTGCGTTACGGCGGGGAAATCACTTCAAATCTTTTTTACCGCGCTTACGTCCAACGTTTTGACCATAACGGCGCCGAATTACCAGGCGGGACGGCCGCCACCAATTCATGGGACATGACGCAGGGCGGTTTTCGCTCGGATTATTATCCTTCGGACATCAATACGCTGACGTTGCAAGGCGATGCTTATAGCGGAACGGAAGCCGGCACGACGGCGGCGACGCCCGTGGATGGAGAAAATGTTTTGGGCCGTTGGACGCGAACATTGTCCGAGGAATCGGATTTAAGCCTGCAAACGTATTTCGACCGGACATGGCGAAATGTTCCGGGCATTTTTGCCGAAGATTTGAAAACTTACGATGTGGATTTCCAGCATCGGTTTCCGATTGGCGACAGGAACAACATTTTGTGGGGCGCAGGGTATCGGTTGATGCAGGATGAAGTGAAAAACGGCGCAGTGCTGGCATTTTTGCCGCCCAATTTCAACATGCAATTGGCCAGCGCCTTCGTGCAGGACGAGATTGTTTTGGTTCCCGACCGTTTGAAATTCACGCTGGGCACAAAAGTCGAGCACAACGACTTTTCCGGTTTTGAAGTGGAACCTAGCGGAAGAATAGCATGGACGCCGGACGAACGGCAAACCGTTTGGGCGGCGATTTCCCGCGCGGTGCGGTCGCCCAGCCGCGTTGACACGGATTTTTTTGCGCCTGCCGCTGGTCCGCCTTTTCTTCTTGGAGGCGGAACGAATTTTACTTCGGAAAAAGTCATCGCCTATGAACTGGGCTATCGCGTCCGGCCAACTAAAAAATTGTCCCTCTCGCTCGCGGGTTTCTTTAATGAATACGACGACATCCGCAGCGTGGAATCCAGCGGCGGGACTTTTTTTATTGCCAATGGATTGCACGCGCAATCGTGGGGATTGGAATTGTCGGGCGAATTTCAGGCGGCCGATTGGTGGCGGTTGCGCGGCGGTTACAATTATCTCAACGAAAAAGTCTGGCAAAAATCCGGACACGTGGACATCAACAACGCGCAAGGCGAGGGCGACGACCCGCAAAACCAATTTTCACTTCAATCCATCATGGACTTGCCGGCGAATTTTCAATTCGATGCCACGGCGCGTTATGTGGACGCGCTGCCGCATCCGGGCGTGCCAGGCTATTTCACCTTTGACCTGCGGCTGGCGTGGACATGCCAGCGCTTTGAATTTTCGGTCGTCGGTCAAAATCTTTGGGACGGCCAACATGCCGAATTTGGAGCGGCGGCGACGCGGCAGGAAATTCCCCGCAGCATTTACGGAAAGGTGACATGCCGGTTTTAAGCGCGCCAACATGCCGGTGGATGAGCGAGAGTTTGAAAAGATTATCGCGGATTCGATTTGTCTTTTTTATTCTGCTCTTTTCAGGCGGATTGGATTTGGCCGCGCAAACGGAAATTTCAAAGGAATATCAGGTCAAGGCGGTTTTTTTATTCAATTTCGCGCAATTTGTCGAATGGCCGACCAATTCGTTTTCCGACGCCCAGGTGCCGCTGACGATTGGCGTGCTGGGCGATGATCCTTTCGGCGATTTTTTGGACGCGACCGTGCGGGGCGAAAAAGTGGGCGGCCATCCGTTGGTTGTCCAACGTTTTCGCCGCGTTGAAGACGTCAAGGATTGCCGGATTTTGTTCATCAGCCGCTCCGAAAGCCGGCAGATGAAGCGGATTCTCGCCGATTTAAAACAGCAAAAAATGCTGACGGTGAGCGATGTTGAAAGTTTTTCTGAAAGCGGAGGCGTCATCGGATTTGTCACCGTGCAAAATAAAATCCGGTTCAAGATAAATCTGGACGCCGGAAAAAACGCCAACCTGGCGTTCAGTTCCAAGCTGCTGCGGCTCGCTGAAATCGTTGGCTCTGGAAAAAATTGACCATGCCCTTGAGGAATATCCCCATCCGTCGAAAGCTGATGACCGTCAGTTTGCTGACGAGCGGAGCCGTGCTGCTGCTGACGTGCGCCGCGTTCATCGCCTACGAAGTCATCACGCTTCACAAAAGCATGGTGCAGGGTTATACGACGCGCGCGCAAATCATCGCGGCCAATTCGACGGCGGCACTGGCGTTTCAAAACGAGGCCGACGCCACCGATGTTCTGGCCGCCCTCAAGACAGATCCTCACATGATGGCCGCGTGCGTTTACGACGGCACGGGGGAAATTTTTGCGAAATTTCCGGCCAACGCGTCCGCCGGTGTTTTTCCGGCAAAGCCGGGCCAATCCGGTTACCGGCAGGGGCATTTGGAAATTTTTTCTCCCATCGTTCAAAACGGCCGCGCGCTCGGCACGGTTTATATTCAATCCGATTTGTCCGCGCTCACGGACCGTTACTACGCGTATGCGTGGCTCGCGCTGGGCATCATTGTGTGTTCCATTTTTGTGGCTTATCTGATTTCACGCGCGCTGCAAAAACAGATTTCGCAGCCGATCATCGCGCTGGCCGAAACTGCCAAGGCCATTTCCAAACACCGCGACTTTTCCGTCCGCGCCACAAAAATCGGGGACGACGAATTAGGTTTGTTGACCGACGCATTTAACGAAATGCTCGCTGAAATCTACAAATTGAATTTGACGCTTGAGTTGCGCGTCCATCAACGCACCGCCCAACTCGAAGCCGCCAACAAGGAACTCGAGGCTTTTTCTTATTCCGTTTCCCACGACCTGCGCGCGCCTTTGCGGCACATTGACGGTTTCGTTGACATGCTGCGCAAAGATTCGGAACAAAACTTGAGCGAGACGGGCCGGCGCTATTTGGGGATCATTTCTGAAGCATCCAAAAGCATGGGGCGGTTGATTGATGATCTGTTGGTTTTCTCACGCATGGGTCGTTCTGAAATGCGCCGCACGACCGTAAAAATGGACGAATTGGTTGCCGACACGATTCAGGACATGGCTCATGAGATTCAAGGCCGCGCCATCGAATGGAACATCGGCAAATTGCCGGAGGTGAACGGCGACCGCGCCATGCTCAAGCAGGTTTGGGTCAATCTGATTTCCAACGCCGTCAAATACAGCCGCAATCGTTCGCCCGCCATCATCAAAATCAGTTGCCGCAAAAATGAATCCGGCGAACTGGAATTTTCCGTGCAGGACAATGGCGCGGGATTTGACATGAAATATGCGGGCAAATTGTTCGGTGTTTTTCAACGGCTTCATCAAACCGAAGAATTCGAGGGCACTGGCATCGGCCTCGCCAACGTGTTGCGCATCATCCAGCGCCACGGCGGACGCGCCTGGGCGGAAGGAAAAGTTGACGCAGGCGCGACAATTTATTTTACTATGCCCGCATCAGATGCGAATTAGAAGCGATCTATGATACCATTGCGGCCCATCCTGCTTGTCGAAGACAATCTCAACGACATTGAACTGACCTGTGCGGCGCTGAAACAAAATAAAGTCGCCAACGAAATCGTCATCACCCGGCACGGCGGCGACGCACTGGACTATCTTTATCACCGGGGCGGTTTTCAAAATCGCGGCAATGAAATACCCATCGTCGTGTTGCTCGACCTGAAAATGCCCAAAGTGGACGGCTTGGAAGTTCTTCGACAAATGAAAAGCGATGAATCGTTGAAAAGCATTCCCGTCGTCATGCTCACTTCCTCGCGCGAGGACGCCGATTTGATTAAAAGCTACCGGCTTGGCGTCAACGCGTATGTTGTCAAGCCCGTTGGCTTTGAGAAATTCACAGATGCCATCCGTGAGCTGGGAGTTTTCTGGGCCATGGTCAACGAACCGCCGCCGGGCGGTTAATTTTGTTTTGAGATGGTGCAGGTTAATTCAGCATCTCCGAACCTATTTTAGCAAGAAATCTGTCCTTTACGAAGCCGATGAGCCTATCCCCGCACCCTTCCCCGCTGTGGGGAAGATCGCGGATGGCGAATGAGCCTTTCGCCACAAGGTATTGTCGCCGTTTTGTTCCCACGTTCCACCCCCGACTTCATGGTGTTTCGGGCTGCGCGCGGCCAAAGTTGGCCGTGCTCGCCCTCGTCGCTCACGCGACAGGAACGGGTTCACACACGCACGGGTTGGACGTGTAAATGAAACAACATTTGTTATGACACCTTCCGTCTCAATCTGTTTCGCTGCGGAAAACATCTGGTCAAAATTTTTATCCGCGACGAACATTAAATCCAACGGCAATTTCTCTCCCGGCGGCGGGTCAAATTGCAAAAAAGTTGACCCGGAAAATTTGACGGCGAATTTCAGCCCTTCCAAGAGCTTTTGCCATTCGGCGGCCTGTGATTTTCGAACAAGGAAATCAATATCACCCGTTGTCCGCACAAATCCGTGAGCCAAAACCGCGTAGCCACCAATCAGCAGAAACGGTAGATTTTCCTTTGCTGCTTCGCGCGATATGTTGGCAATCACGCTCATAAACCTTACAGCGGCTTGTGAAAAATGTTCTGGTGCGCGGCGGCGATGAAACCCTTGAACAGCGGATGCGGCTGGTGCGGCTTGCTCTGGAATTCAGGATGAAACTGGCTCGCCACAAAAAATGGATGGTCTTTCAGTTCGATGACTTCGACGAGTTTGCCGTCGGCGGAATTGCCGCTGAAAATGAATCCGGCCTTCTCGAATTTTTCGCGGTAGGCGTTGTTGAATTCGTAGCGGTGGCGGTGGCGTTCGTTGATGACAAATGAGCCGTAAAGTTCCGCCGCCTTTGTGCCAAGCGCGAGTTGCGCGGGTTGCGCGCCGAGACGCATCGTGCCGCCTTTCTTTGTGACTTTGCGTTGCTCGTCGAGCATCGCGATGACCGGATGCGGCGTGTGCGAATCAAATTCGGTCGAGTGCGCCTTCTCCAGTTTCAAAACGTTGCGCGCAAATTCAATCGTCGCGATCTGCATTCCCAGGCAGAGGCCGAGATACGGAATTTTATTTTCGCGCGCGTATTGCGCCGCGAGAATTTTTCCTTCCACGCCGCGTTCACCGAATCCGCCGGGAACCAGAATTCCGCCGAGTCCGCGCAACATTTTTTCCGCGCCGTCTTTTTCAATTTCCTCGGCGTCCACCTGCACGATTTCCACGCCGCAATCGTTCGCGACGCCGCCGTGGATGATTGCTTCATACACGGATTTGTAAGCGTCCTGCAAGCCGATGTATTTTCCCACGACACCGACGCGCACGCGATGTTGCGGCGCGATGAGCTTGCGGATGATTTCCTGCCAGTGCGCCATGTTCGCGGCGGGCGTGTGCAGATCGAGCAGGCGGCAGACCAGGTCGTCCACGCGTTCGCGTTGGAGCATCAGCGGCACTTCGTAAATGGAATGGTCAACGTCCTTTTCCTCGATGACGGCTTCGAGCGGCACGTTGCAGAACAAGGAAATTTTCTGTCGCAATTCCTTGTCGAGCGGACGTTCGCAACGGCAGACCAAAACATGCGGCATGATGCCGATTTCGCGCAGCTTGGCGACGGATTGCTGCGTCGGTTTGGTTTTCAATTCGCCGGCCGCCTTGATGAATGGAACGTAAGTGACGTGAAGAAAAATCGCGTTATTGTAGCCGACTTCGAGCGCGAACTCGCGGATGGCTTCGAGAAACGGAAGGCCTTCGATATCGCCGGTCGTGCCGCCGATTTCGGTGATGATGACGTCGGCCTTCGTTTTTTCAGCGAGCGTGTGGATACGATTTTTGATTTCGTCCGTGACGTGCGGAATGACCTGGACGGTCTTGCCAAGATATTTTCCCTCGCGTTCGTTGTTGAGGACGGTCTGATAAACCTGGCCGCTCGTGAGATTATTCATGCGCGTCAGCTTGACGTTCGTGAAGCGCTCGTAATGGCCGAGGTCGAGGTCGGTCTCCGCGCCGTCGTCGAGCACATAAACTTCGCCGTGCTGATACGGCGACATCGTGCCGGGATCAACGTTGAGATAGGGATCGAATTTTTGCAGCGCGACTTTAAGGCCGCGATTTTCGAGCAACGTGCCGAGCGCGGCCGCCGTCAGGCCCTTGCCCAACGAACTCACCACGCCGCCGGTTACAAATATGAATTTCATTTCAAATTATTTCTAAAGGGCGATAATTTTTTCGAGAAACGTCACGGCTTTGGCTTTATCAATTTGAAATTCCGGCTTGAGA
>DASQOZ010000058.1:0-21192 GCA_035644195.1 Candidatus Methylomirabilota bacterium
GCAATTGGACAGGTGTTGCGCCCAACGGCGCAATTTTTGGCGCGGGAACGAACGGCGCTTATCTTGTGAATTTGGGAGGCTCCGCAGTCTCTGCCTCAAACGTGGTGTTCAACACCTCCGGTTACACCCTCACCAATGGCAGACTGACACTCAAAGCATCAAGCGGGAATGCCATGACGGTCGCCACGGGTGTTACGGCCAGGATTCTGACTCCTGTCACCAACACGGTTGGCGGTTCCTTTTCGATTGGAAGCGGAGCGACCTTGAGCCTGGCTGGCGGCGCCAGTCTTCCGAACAACACCGTCTTTTCGGGAGGCGGCACGATTGATTTCAATGCCGGGACGTTCACCGGGACTAGCTTTGTGTTTTGGTTGCAGACACTGGCTACACAGGAAGCGGCCACGCTCAACACCGCGCGCCTGCTGATCGGCTACGGCGGAAATTCCACCTACACTATCAATAATCCCGCCGCACAACTGGTTTGCACCGGTGCCGGCGGCAGTAGCATCTTGGGACGATCCGGCACCGCAGGAACGCTGGTTTTGGAACAAGGTGCTGTCGATTTGACCGCCAACGGCAGCCAGTTGTTCCTCGCTTTCGACAGCAGCAGCGGCAGCAAAGGCACTCTCACCGTGCAAGGAGGAACATTCGACCTCGGCCCGAACACTCTCTACATTAATTACGCAGGCACGGGCGCCAATAACGCAGGCACTGTGAACTTGTTGGGAGGCACGCTGACCGCCGAAGCCATCCAGTTCGGCAACGGCGGCACATATTCCGCAGGATCCACTGCGTCGCTGAACGTGAGCGGCGGCACGCTCTACATTGGCGTTGGCGGCATTTCCAAAAATAGCCTTGGAACTTTGGCGGTCAGCACGATTCTCTCCGGTGGAATCATCGCGGCCACGTTGCCCTGGTCTTCGTCCAATGCCATGACGCTGACGCTGACAAACGGTGGCGTTACTTTCCAGACAGCCGATGCGACAGGCACCGCACAGAACATATCGCTGTCGGGCGTTCTGTCAGGCACGGGCGGGCTGGCCAAGACCGGTGCCGGCACCCTGACTCTCAACGGAGCCAACACCTACAGCGGAGGCACGACGAACAATGCCGGGATATTGGCGGTGACAACGGCCAGCAGCGGCGCGGGAGCCTACAGCTTGGCGGGTGGAGCCGCTTTGAACGTGCAAGTGGCCGGCACTGGGACTTCACTGCAAATGTCTTCGTTCACCCCCAACGCCGGTTCCACATTGAACCTGTATCTAAATTCCTCCGGCAACCCGACGGCGCCGATAATCAATGTCAGCGGAGCGCTGATGCCCGCCTCCACCGTGACCATCAATCTTGGCGGAATCATCTCCGGTGCCGGCCAGTTCCCGCTCATCAAGTATGGTTCGCTGGGTGGCGCGGGTTTCGGCGCTTTTGTGTTAGGTTCGTTCACATTGCCCATTGGCCCCGTGGGTTCAGCCGTATTGGTCAATGACACGACGAACCAAAGCATTGATCTGAATGTGACGATACCTCCACCGGCACGGTTGACCTGGGATGGAACAATCAATGGCAATTGGAACATTGGCGGCACGGCCAACTGGAAAACGAACACCTATTACACGGAAACCAATGGCATCGGTCCGGCAGTTGTGTTCAACGACACGGCCAGCGGCCCGAACACAAACATTATTCTGACCTCGACCGTGACGCCGGATTCGGTGACGGTCAGCAATTCCGCGCTCACCTACAGCATCAGTGGCTCCGGCGGGATTACCGGTGTCAGCGGCTTGATCAAAGCCGGCGGCGGCACATTCATTTTGGGCGGCAAAAACACCTACACCGGAGGCACGGAAATTGATGCTGGGACATTGGTGGTGACAATGACGAACAATGTTTCGATGCCCTACGCCGTCAATGGTGGCTCGCTCCAAACAAGCGTGACAACGCCCGGAACTTCACTGGCCATGAGCAGTCTGGCCTGTGGCAGCAACAACCCGCAGCTCACCTTCGATTTTGGAAATCTGAACGGCACGATTGCTCCCGCCATCAACAACAGCGGGAACCTGACCATGAACGGCAATGTCAAAATAAATGTGACAAATCTGAATCTTTCATCAACCGGATCCGCCGTGTTGTTGCGCTACGCCGGCAGCCGGAGCGGGACGGGCAGTTTCGTGGCGGGCACCGTGCCAGCCGGGCTGACCATCCTTGATGATGCGGCGCATCAGCAGGTAGTGGCCTATACGCCTGGATTCAGGGTGGTCATACCAAGTTTGAATACCAATGAGATTGTGGTGGCGGCGGCCACGCCACAGCAGTATGGCGCGGTGGGTGACGGAGTAACTGATGACAGCGTGGCGTTTCAGAATGCCATCAATGCGGTGTATAACTCTGGCGGGCAGGGTGGCGGGGTGCTGTTTGTGCCGTCGGGTCGTTATGCCTTTTATAATAACATAACCATTCCGGTGGGGGTGACGCTGCACGGCGACTGGACGGATTGGACGAAGGGAACTAACGGCCTGGTGGGGACAACATTCAAGATTTATTTTGGAGCGGGCCAGACCAATACCACGCCCTTTATTTCAATGGGCAATTCGACGGCGTTGCGGGATGTCAACATTTGGTATCCCAACCAGAACCCGGCGAGCATCACGGGCTACCCATTCAGCATTGGTGTGGTTGGCGACAGCGTGGTGAACAATGTGGTTCTGGTCAATTCTTACCAAGGCATTGAAAGCGGCATTAACCCGGCGGATCACAGTTCGGAGTGGATACTGTCAACCGTGATCGGCACTCCGCTTTTCATGGGGATCATGCAGCAGGGCATCGGTGCCGACATTTCCCATGCGGCGGACATTCGTTTCTCGCCGGACGTGTGGGCGAACTCGGGGCTGACGAACGCGCCGTCGGCGGGCGGGTCGTATGCGGCGTGGATGCGGACTTACGGGACGGGGATACAACTGGTCCGGCTGGATGGATTTATCACCATAGGCATACAAATCAGCGGCTACAATGTGGGCATGGATTTTGAATCCGACTCCTTTGGGGCTTCGGGGAGCTGCTTTTACAATGGCTGGGTGACCAATTGCGCCACGGCCGTGCTGGCGCAGGAGATGCAGGTTGACAGTGGCCTGGAGTTTTCCGACTTCACCTTGGAAGGCGACACCGCCGTCAGTCGCACTGACATGACCGGCGAAGCCGCCGTCGGGTTCGATGATTGCCAGATAATCGGGGCGGGCGGCACGGCCGTTTATTGCACCGGAACCAATTGGCAATCGGAGATGTCCTTTCAAAACTGCGCGATCACCGGCACGATGAATCTGGCCGGCCCCGGGGTGTTCAACCTGGTGGATTGCAGTTTGAACGCCAGCACGCAATGCGTGATGAGCGCCAGCGCGACGCGCGCAGCTTTCACCGGCTGCACATTCAGCCCTTCGCAGAAAATTGTGAACAGCGGCAACGTGAGCAATTTGCTGGTGGACGCGCGGCAATCCATCTCGAACGCCATGCCGATCGTCAGTTGGACGAATGTGATGAACAGCTATGCCTCCTGCCGGCCGGCCAAGACGAATTTGTATGTGGCGACGGGCTACGGCGCCACCGGCAATGGCACGAACGATGACACGGCGGCCATTCAAAGCGCGCTCAACGCCGCCGGAACGAATGGCGGCGGCGTCGTCTATTTGCCGCCGGGAGCGTATCATTTGACGAATACCCTGGATGTGCCCAAAGGAGTGGAATTGCTTGGTTCCTACGAAGCGCGGCATAACAGCGGGCTGGCGGGGGATGGCATTGTAAAGGGTGCCATCCTGCAACCCTACGGAGGACAGGGAACCACCAACGGCCCGCCGGCCGTTGTCTTGGAGACGAACGCGGGTTTAGTTGGAATGACCATCAATTACTTGAGCCAAAACAGCAATTGCATCCCGTTTCCGCCGACCATTCAGGGGCGCGGCCCGAATGTTTATATCATTGGGGTAGTTTGCCTGGACCCATATTATTATTTGGATTTGGACACCTACACCTGCACCAACCATTTCATCGACATGATGGATTGTAATGAGATCGAAGCCGGCGTTCGTGTCGGGAACGGTTCATCAGGCTCGATTGTGGACTGCGAATTCGGCCCTTACGCGAACGGTTTTGACATCAGCAACTTTGTGGCTTTCACCTTCGGCAATTGCACGGAGTTGTTGGTGAAGGATTTTGCGATTGATGAAAACATATTCATGCACTTCATTTCGGAGGGCGGAGGAGGCCCCAACGTGACAGCCATCAGCGCCATGTGCGACGTCACATATGACGGGTTTATCTTTGACGCGATGCCATCCTGCACGTTCACGGATGTCAACCCTGAATGGCTGGTCATTCTAGGCCATGGTTTCCCCAGTTTGACCAATGCCACGGAACTGATCACCGCGACCAATTTTCAGGGGACGGTGCGCATCTTCAACTCCCCATTGTGGGGTGGTCCACAGCAGAACTGTGTCGTGAATGGCGGAGACGTGGGTTTGGAGCTGGCGCATATGTGGCAAAACGCCTGGTCCGGCAGCCAGATCAGTGGCGGGGTGTTCCACCTGGTCAACGCGGAGATTTTCAACGATTCCAATCCCATGTATGTGACGTTTGGCTCCAACGCGGGCATCGTCGGCAAAACCAATGAGTTCATCGGATCCTTCTCCTACTATGGTTGCACCTATACCAACAATAACGCAGCCAATCCTGTGAATGTATGGATGGATTACGCCTTGAGTTCATACACCGTCTTGAGCAAGGTTCAGGGAATCCAAACCGTGGTGTTGAAGTCGCCGATGAACCAGGTTCCGCCCTTGACCATCCAGTCGGTTTCCGCGTCGCAGGGAATCACCCTGCAATGGCCAGACAGTGGCGTTCAAGCCAATGACGCTGGAACTTCAAGTGCAACCTCTCAACCAAATGTCTATTACACGCCCAGTTTGACGCCGCCTGTTGTCTGGACACAGGTAACGAACACCCCTGTCCTTTCAAACGGCCAATGGACGCTCAACCTGCCCTTGGGCAACAACGCTTCAGGTTTTTATCAACTGCGATAAATAAATTGCTCATGGCAATCCAGCGAAAAAATTCAGCAGGAATCTGCGCCAAATGTGTCAGCGAGCGGACAAAGCCGGCCATTTTGAGGGAAGCATTGCGTTGAGTGCCGTGGGAACGGCACAAGGACGCGATGAATCAATTCAACATGAGCCTGCAACATTCGATGTTAATCTTGGCGGCCAACGGCTGGTGGCAGCGACTGACTGCGCGCGAACGGGGCATCCACCGGGAGACGGTGGTCGGCGTGGGTGGGAGCATTTATTTTGACAATTTTCAACTGGACACAAGTCCCGTTCCTGAACCGCAAACTCTTGCCTTGATCGGCATGGGTTCATTGCTGTTGGGATTTTTAAAATTTCGCAAGGCGTCGTGATTTTTTACGACACTGCCCGACGGCGGAACTCAATCCAAAAGGATTTTGGAAAAAGGAGAGGCGGCGCTTGACGGCACTTCCATCACACTCACAGAGGCGATCAAATCAGAATATAGTGCCGCTGTTTGTATCCCATTTTGGGTCTTCGCGCGATTTTTTCCCTGCCTTTTGGTTTCTGTGCGTTAAAATAAAAAAATGTTCGATTCGTTAAGCGGTAAATTACAGAACGCCTTCCGCAACCTGCGCGGCCTCGGAAAAATTTCCGAGGACAACATTGGCGATTCCCTGCGCGAAGTGCGGATGGCGTTGCTCGAAGCCGATGTGAATTTCAAGGTCGCGCGCGATTTCATCGAACGCGTCAAAACCAAATCGCTCGGCGCGGAAGTCGTCGCCAGCGTCCAGCCCGGCCAGCAAATCGTAAAAATCATTCACGACGAACTTGTGGATTTGCTCGGCTCGCAAAATACCGCGCTCAAGCTCGACGGAAATCCGAGTTCAATTCTCATGGTTGGTCTGCATGGTTCCGGTAAAACGACTTCGAGCGGCAAGCTCGCGCGATTGTTGCAAAAGCAGGGACGCCAGCCGCTGCTCGTCGCGGCGGATGTTTATCGTCCGGCGGCGATGGATCAATTGGAAACGCTCGGCAAGCAGATTGAGATTCCCGTTTTCGTGAAACGCGGCGAAACGGATGTTTTAAGGATTGCGCGCGAGGCGTTGGATTTCGCGCAGAAAAATTCCCGCAACATTTTGATTTTCGACACCGCCGGCCGTTTGCAAATTGACGAACCGCTCGTGCAGGAATTGGTTCGCCTGCGCGATTTGGTGAAGCCGCAGGAAATTTTGCTTGTGCTTGACGCTGCGACCGGACAGGAAGCCGTCAACGTCGCCACGCATTTTGATTCGGCGCTGAATATCACCGGCTCGATTCTCACCAAACTCGACGGCGACGCGCGCGGCGGTGTGGCCTTGAGCTTCAAATCTGTTACCGGCAAGCCGATTAAATTCGCCGGCGTCGGTGAAAAGTTGGACGAGTTCGAGCCGTTTCATCCCGAACGCATGGCGTCACGGATTTTGGGAATGGGCGACGTCGTCAGCCTTGTTGAAAAAGCCGCCGAAGCCGTGAGCGAAGCCGATGCGAAGAAGCTGGAAGAAAAAATGCGCAAGGGCGAATTCACACTCGAAGATTTTCTGGAGCAATTGCGCGCGATGAAAAAACTCGGCTCGCTGGAGAGCGTGATGAAAATGCTGCCCGGCGGCGCGGAAGCGTTGAAGCAGGTGGACATCGGCAAGCAGGAAAAGGAATTCAAGCGCATGGAAGGCATGGTCTGCTCGATGACGCCGAAGGAGCGCAAAACCCCGGTGCTTCTCAATGCGAGCCGCCGTCGCCGCATCGCCGCGGGCAGCGGCGTGAGCGTGACGGAATTGAACACGATGCTGAACAAATTTTTCCAGATGCAGACGATGATGAAGAAGATGGGCAAGATGCAGAAAATGATGGCCAGAATGGGCGGCGGCCTGCCGGGAATGTTGCGAAGATGAAATTAAATGAGAGAATTGCCGCGCTATCTTTATCGAGGACTTCGACCTGAAGAAATTGATGCTGGCTGCATCTTGATACCAAAAGCACAACGTGCTTTTCTTGCTCAAGCAAAGCTTCCCATTAATCTTCCTTTTGTTTTGGGAGAACGTGTCGAACACGCTGTCCGCGAGCATCAATGGGAAGGCCAATACGAAACGTCAGGAATATCAACTACGCCGCATTTTCACCGAGCCGTCCATTATGCCAGTCACAAAATCGTGGTTAAGATAGATACATCTCTTTTTGGAGTGCATGGCATCTTGACACGTTCAGTTACAGACTATGTAGATGAAGCCTTTATTTGTGTCCCAGAAGACGAAGAAATAATTTTAGTTTGTGAGCATGGCTATGTGTTTCCAAAAGAAATTATAGCCGAAATTACAAAGCTCGATTAAAATAACCGCATCAGTTATGGAAACGTCCCAAAACCTCGCAGCGCAGATGGCGGAAAAAGGCGACGAAGAATTATTGGCCATGCTTGCAAAGCAAGATGACTGGTCTCCCCTAGCGATTGATGCCGCCAGAGCAGAACTTGACAAGCGCAATGTTGATGTGACTCAATCCATTCGGCCAGCAATTCATACAACTACGAATTATGTTTTCCGAGATTTATCTGGCCTGACAAAGTTCCTCAAGGTTTTGTTAATTCTAGGTGCTATCGTTGGAGCTATTGCTGTTCTTTCTGGACTTATGCAAGTTGCATTACTAGGTCATAGTTATACACAAGCAGAAGGCAGTTCAAATGACACAAGAGAAGAGGCCGTAGCATTGGTGCAAGTCGCTTTGTATTTGTTTACTGTTGTAATCTTTGGCCGGTGGATTTTTCGAGCAAATCGAAATGTGCGAGCACTTGGCGCAAATGATTTAACCGAAACGCCCGGTTGGGCTGTTGGTTATTTTTTTGTTCCAATTGTTTGCCTTTGGAAACCTTATCAGGCAATGAAAGAATTGTGGAGAGCTAGTCAAAATCCGTCCGCGTGGCGGAATATGCCTGCAAGCCAAATATTACCAGGATGGTGGACGCTTTGGATTGTCTCGAATTTGCTTACACGGGCATCAGCCAGCGAAATGGGAAAAGCACATACGGTTTTCGAATTACAAGCCGCTACTTATGCTCAGATTTTGTCAGATACGGTAGATGTCGGATTATGTGCAATTGCCCTAATCCTTGTTTCCCAAATTTATTCCGCTCAAACGAAAGCTGTAGCGCAAAGCGTTTAATTACATCGGCTTGCCAACATTGATTTTATTCTTCAAACAATAGGCCGTGTTGCCGACGTATTTTTCCGCCCACCATTTCAGTCCGGCGCGTTCTTCTTTGGTCAGCGCACGAACGACTTTCGCCGGCGCGCCGAGCACGAGTGAGCCGGGCAGAATTTTCGTGCCGCCGGTCACGAGCGCTTTCGCGCCGATGATGGATTGTTTGCCGATGACCGCGCCGTCCAAAATCACCGCGCCCATGCCGACGAGCACTTCGTCGCCGACTTTGCACGCATGCACGATGGCGCTGTGGCCGACGGTGACCCAATTGCCGACGATGCACGGAAAATCGTCCGCGATGTGCAGCACGGCGTTGTCCTGGATGTTCGTGTGATGGCCGACGACGATGCGGTTGATGTCGCCGCGCAACACCGCGCCATACCACACGCTCGAATGCGCGCCGATGGTCACGTCGCCGAACACGCCGCCGGTTTTGGCAATATAAACGCCTTTGCCGAGTCGCGGTTTTTTGGTCAGGAACGTCGCAAGTTGTTTTTTGATTTCGGCCATATAAGTTTTACCCCAGATTACGCAGATTTCGCAGATTGTAAAAATTTTAATCTGTGAAATCTGGGACATCTGCGGATTCGATTTGTCCGCACAGAATCGCGTGTTAAGTTGTCCATGACGCATGACGAAAGGAAATCGGCCAAAACGGAAATTGCCGCGTTCGTTCAAGGAATTGACGCCGTCCGGTCATTTCAAACCGGCGACATTTTTTCGCGAACTGGTTTTGAAAGCATTGCTCACGCCGCGTCACGGCGAAAGCCAGCGTCCGGTATTTCCAAAATTGAAACATGGTGAAGTGGCGGTGACGTGGATCGGCCACGCGTCATTTTTGATCCAGTTCACGGATTTGAACGTGCTGATTGACCCGAATTTTGCGAACTGGCTTTTTCTTTTGAAACGAATCAAGCGCAGCGGTTTGAAAATAAAAGATTTGCCGCCGATTGACTTGGTTTTGCTGACGCACGCGCACTTCGATCATTTTCACAAGCCGACTTTGAGAAAATTGCCGCATCCGAAAATCGGCGTGATGCCGCGCGGCGTCGGCGACCTCGCGCACAATCTCGGCTTCTCGCGCGTGGTGGAATTGGAATGGTGGGATAGTTTTTCGCAGCAGGAATGGAAGGTGACGTTCACGCCGAGCAAACATTGGGGCGCGCGGACGTTGCGTGACCAGCATCGCGGTTACGGCGGATTTGTTCTGGAACATCAAGGCCGGAAAATTTATCACGCGGGCGACAGCGCGTATTTCGACGGCTTCACGGAAATCGGAAAAAAACTTTCGCCGGAAATCGCTCTGCTGCCGATCGGTGCATATCATCCGGAAAGTTTTCGGCACGTTCACATGGGGCCGGACGAGGCGGTCAAAGTTTTCAAGGAGCTTGGCGCGAAATGGCTCGTGCCGATGCATTACGGGACTTTTAAGTTGTCGTTTGAAGAAATGGACGAGCCGCCGCGCTGGCTTTTGGAAATTGCGGCGAAAGAAAATTTGACGAAGCAGATAAAAATTCTCGACGAAGGCCTGCCGATGGTGTTTTGAATTTTGTATTTCACCGGAGTGACAGTTCGTCAAATTTTTTGGCGAGTGCAAAATCTTTTTCCGTCAAGCCGCCTGCGTCGTGCGTCGTGAGCGCGAGCGTGACCTTGTTCCAGCGGATGTCAATGTCGGGATGATGCCATGCTTCCTCGGCGATTTCGGCAACGGTGTTCACGAATTTAATCGCGGCTGGAAAATCTTTGAATTGAAACGTGCGCGAAATGACATCGCCTTTTCTTTGCCAGTTCGGGACGGCGGCAAGTGCGAGGAAAATTTTCGCCTCATCCAGCTTGAGTGGCGGCGGCGCAGCAGAATTTTTCAGCGAGCGCAAACCACCGGCTGATGCTTCACGCAACAGGTTGAAACTTGTCACTGCCGACCAAAGCCACGCGACGGCAAACAGGTTTCCGCCTTCCGCGAGCGTCTTCAGTCCGGGCAAATGCGGCGGCTCATCGCCGAACATCATGCCGTAATATGGGATCATTTCCTTGAAGAACCAGACCATGACCATTGTAAAACCTGCAACGGATAAAAGAAGTTGTCCGAGTCCGGCAATCCAGCGTCCACATAAAAGCGAACCGAGTCCGGGCGTGGCAAGCAGATTGAGGAGCACGGCGTTCTTTGCCTTCGCGCGGCTAACTGGCTTGCGATTCGCTGAAAATGGTTTCATAAGCATACATCATCGCCGCGAAACCGATGGGCGCGGTGAACAATGCGCCGATGCAACACGCGCACAGGCCGGCAATGTTCAACAGGCCGATGACGACGAACAATCCAAACATATGCCACCAATGTTTATGGACCATTTTCCAACTGGTTTTCATCGCCGTCCAGAAATCCATTTGTTTGTCAATGATGAGGGGCAAAGTGAACTGCCAGTTGAGCGATAAATAAATGATTGGAAGCATGGAAATTAACAATATCGGCAAACTGCCTGCCAATGCGGATTTGACGACTGCCAAAATTGCGGACGAATCTTGCGTGTGATGCTGGAGATTTGCCAGCGCGGGAAAAATTTTAATGAAATAGAAAATAAAAAACGGAATCATGCAGGCGAGGACAATCAACGCCGGAATCAAATAGCCGAGAAAAAGCTGCCAGAACCCCTTGCGAAAGCCCGCGAAGACATCGCCTGCCGATGCCGGCCGATTGCGGATCGTTTGGATGAAAACATAAAAAATGCCGCCAATGAGCGGGCCCGCGATGAACAGGTTTGCGATCGAAAATAGCGGCCCGATAAACGGGATTCTTGCAAACAAGCCAATGGCGCCTTCAATCAACGCATAAATCAAGACTCCAACGAACAAGGTGCCAAAATTATTTTTGAATAAATTCCATCCGCGACTGACGCAGCCGCCGATGTCCAATTCATAATCACGTTCCGAAAAATCTGCGGTTGAAAAAGTTGGCGGCACTCCAGCAGTCGCAACGTGTGACGTAAACGCATCGGCAAATTCTGGAAATACCGAGAGCGGACGGAATTCCGCATCGCTTTCCGATTTCGCGAGCGATTGCGCATTGAGACGGCCTTCGGCAATCCATTTGCGCAAATCGTCGCCCGAAATCGGGCCGTATTCTTTTCCGTCGCCGCCGATGATGATGTAGTTGGCCATAGGTTCTCCTGCGTTTGCGGACTTCTAATTTATTGCGTGCAAGGGCGCAAGCTGTTTCGGTCACAAATTCTTCACAAACAATTTTCCCGGCAACTGTTTCACCACGCGTTTCATTTCCAAACTCAAAAGTCCGACGGAAACTGCCGAACTCGGCAAACCGCTCGCGCGAATGATTTCATCAATGCTCCGCTCCTCGCCGTCGAGCGAATCGAAAATTTTCTTTTCATTCTCGCCCAATTCCAGCGCGGGCAAAATTCCTGTTTCACCTGCTGATGGCGGACGATTGCTCGCTGGAAATAAATATTCAAACTCGCTCAAAATATCTTCCGCGCCTTCGCAAAGTTTCGCGCCCTTTTTGATCAAATCGTGACAACCTTTGCTACGCGGCGAATCAATGCGACCCGGCACTGCGAAAACTTGCCGGCCAGCCTCAACCGCCATGTTCGCCGTGATGAGCGCGCCGCTCGTTGAATTTGCCTCGACGACGACTGTGCCGAGCGTCATGCCGGCAACGATGCGGTTGCGGATTGGAAAACTTTGCTTGTCCGCCGGACGGTTGAAGGGAAATTGCGTGATGACCGCGCCATTTTCCGAAATGCGTTGAAACAGTTCCGCATTCTCCGTCGGGAAAACCAGGTTGATGCCTGTTCCCAAAACCGCGACCGTCCGGCCTTTCGCGCTCAACGCGCCCTGATGCGCCGCCGTGTCAATGCCGCGCGCGCCGCCACTAACGACCGTGACACCGACGTAGGCGAGTTGATACGCCAGCTTGCGCGCTGTCTCGATGCCGTAATGCGTCGTCTGCCGAGAGCCGACCATCGCCACGGCGTTTTTGTCCTTCGCGGTCAATTCGCCTTTGACGTAAAGCACGAGCGGCGGATCGTAAATTTCGCGGAGCAGCGCGGGATAATTTTCATCCGACGAAATCAAAACGTGACAGCCGAAATCCGAAATGCGTTTCATTTCGCCCGCGAGGTCAACGGATTTTTCCCAATTGGAAATGGATTCGGCAACTTCCTCGCCGATGTTGCGGACGCGGAGCAATTCGGATTTGGACGCGGCGAGGATTTTTGGCGCGTCGCCGAAATGTTCGATCAAGAGCCGCGCGCGCACCGGCCCGACGTGCTCGATCATGTTCAGCGCGATGAACGCTTCCCTTGAGTCCATGCCGGATTAAAATGTTTCAAACGGTGTCTTGCAAGTTTTAATCCCAAATCGTTTTTACGCCGGGATGCTTGGAAATTTTTCCATCCTTCGTGATGATTGTCAGTCTGTGAACGAGCGCGGTCGCCACAATAATCCTGTCCGCCGGATCGCCGTGAAATTTTCCTAGAGCATAGCAACGCGCCGCGATGTCGCCGGTAATGTTCAGAACCGGCAGCCGTTCGATGACTTTATTCATCCAATGCGCCAGTGGAATCGAAAGCTTGATCCGTTTTTTGTCCGTGAGGCACGCCACTTCCCACAGCGAAATTCCACAGATGGCATTTTGACTACGTTGTGCCGCCAATATGCGTGCCACGCCGGACAATTGCGGATCGTCCTCCATCGCCCAAATCAGCGCGTGCGTGTCCCAAAGATAAGTCATTTTTCCGCGTCCCAGCTTTCTCCGGTGGAAAATAAATCTTTCAGTCCAGCCTGATGCTTCAACGTGCCTTTGGTGCAGCCGAGAAAGCCGTCCTTGTGGCTGTCCAGCGTGAAAATCCACGACAGGCCGTCCTCGACGACGCGCACGGACGCGCCGGACGCGGTGAGATGCTTCATTTTGGTGAAGTTCCGGACGAACTTACGCGTGTTGACTTCGATAGTGTCAGCCATGTGTCAGACAATAGGATTTATTTTGAAATTGTCAAGTGACGGCAAGAATTGTTTCGCGCTGGACAGAAATTGAAATGCGGGCATTTTAAAGTTATGAGTAAAAAAAGAAAATCCGTATGGCTCATCACTTGGGAAGGCTCGAAGGCCGACGAACTTGGAAGGTGTAAAGGAGTGTCGCTTTTTTTATTTGTCTTATTGATTTGCGCAATATTGATTTTGCGGAAGCTGCCGTAAATTTTTTTGTTTCTATTACCGAATCAATTTATCACTTCGCTTTCTGCGAATTGACGATCGGAATGAAAAACAGACGGAATTTTTTATGTTCTGCATCAGCTTGATACTGGAACAGGCCGAACATAAATGAGAATTTTTTTGTTTCCGGCGTTTTTTCGTGGCGATAAAAATTCCAGAGCAACGACTGGCTGCTCGCGCCGGTTTTCACATTATTTTCCGAGCGCCAAACCGACCACAGCGGCGACCAATTACGCTCGATGCCGCGATTGTCCGGCACCATGGATTCCACCGGCGCAATGACTTGCAAACGATTGTTCCCGTTGAAATCACGGTGATAAACAAAGAGCGGCCACAGGTCAATGCGCCGCTTTTCCGCGCCGGTTTCCTTGTTTTTGTCGGCGGTGTTTTGGAATAAAAAAAGCAAAATACGCGTGCGGCGGCGGTCAAGCGCGCCGCTGTGAAGGCCATTGTATTTGTAGAGCGGCCAGAGATAAAAATCGCTTTCAAAGGTGTCGCTGTGTGCGCGGCTGAACAGCGGAAAAACGCGCGTTGTCGTCTTTCCTTCGCCGCGCGCCACGACGACAAACGGATACGGTCCTTCCCATTCGCGATATTTCTTTTCGCGGTCGTCAATCCAGTTAAAAAACGGCCAAAGCACGGATGTCGAATCGCGTTTGGGCGAGCGCAAAATGTTGTAAAGCGGCCAGTCGGTGCGAATTTTTTCAGGATTGTCCGTGCCGATGCCGTTGTTCTGCCGAAAATGAACCGGCCAAAGGAAAAAGTATTTGTCATGGCCGCCGACGATTTCCATGTCGCCAAAATTATTCGTGCTCGTCGTGACAATTTTATGTTCGGCGCCGATGATCGGCCAAAACTGCCAGCCATGAAGTCCGTCACCATGCCGCAAATGGAAAAAGGGATAAAGGTAATTGTCCGTGACGACGTCACGTTTGCGCGATTCGCCGTAAACGGGAAACATGACGAAGAAAATTTCATCGCGGAGCAGCCGGTTTTTCAGATGGCCATAAAACGGGATGAGCGCGGTGTAATTTTTTTCCGGATTTGTGGAGCGTTGCTGAAAATAAAACGGAAAAATGGTGACGCGACCTTTTATGGAATTGTCGGGGTCTGCGCCGCCGGACGTGGCAAATAGCTGGATGAGTTGCCAGCGGTGTTGCGTTCCGAAACGTTCGTAAGTCAGCAACGGATACAAAAAATCATCTTCGCGCGATTCAACGACGGGATCAACATCATCAGAGAACAACGGCGGCAACGCCCACGTTTTTTCCGAATTATCTTGCTGATGGTAAAACAACGGCCCGAGAATTTCAGTCCGATGCCCGATGTCCAGAGTGAGCGGAAAATCGTCAAACAACGGGCCGGCATGAAAATCAAAATCGCTTTCCGCAGAGAGCGAAAGGCAAAAATTGAAAGCCATGCTGAAGCCGCAAATTTGTCGCAGCGGACGCAAAATCTGTTGCACAATCGGAGTTCGATTGTGAATAGCTGAATGTTCACGAATAAAATTCAAAATTATACGTTATCGTTATTAACGAATTGATTTCGCCAAATTTCGGTTATATCTGAATTAGTTAACATTGATATTAACATTTCAGGTTTGACTTGTCCGCATTTGTCGCTACTGTTGTCATAATTGAGGTTTTTACCTCGGTTCCTCCTGACCCGGTGTCGGCAATTTGTCGGCACTGGGTTGTTTTATGAGCGGACGGCCTCGTCCAAGCAAATTCAGCAACGCAGGCAGAAAAGTTAGTCCCGCAATCATACACATCGCAATTCCCATCGCCATTATGTAGCCGAGGCTGTGAATGCCCTGGTCTTTGGCAAGGACAAGACTGCCGAATCCCGAGATAGCCGTCAACCCGGAGACAAGCACGGCCTTGCCTGTGCTTCGCGCAAGGATGTTCGGAGTCCGTTCTTCGGCGAAGCGATTGAGAATCTGGATACCGTTGGTTACGCCGATGCCAATGACCAGCGGCAACGTCATAATGTTCGCCAGATTGAATGAAATGTTAAACCAACCCATCCAGCCAGCCAGCCACAGCATGCCGATGCCGACGGGCAGCAGCGATAAAATCACCGAACCCAGCGTGCGGAAATGAAAGAAAACCAAAACCGCGATGGCCGCGAGCGAATACCATGAAGCATTGACGTAACTGTTTTTGAGCAGGGTTTCATATTCCAAAAGTTGAACGGGCGTGCCGGTGGCATTTCCATCCACAGTTCGCAAATCCGTGACGAACGCTTCTTGATTCGTGCGCTCCCAAACATCGGCTTTTGGATAAACCTGCAATAAAAATTTTCCGGTCTTGCCGATAAATTGATCGCGCAATGCCGCCGGCAAATCATCGGGACGCAGCGGCTCGATGTCATTTTGATTTTGCAGGGAGGCAAACGTGTCGCGCACGTCGGCGAACAGCGCTTGTTGGAATTGGGCCAGCTTGTTTGAGTGTTCAGCCAGCGCGTCGTTGTTGCCTTCAAGCATGGTTCTGCGCAAATCTTGAATAGCGCGCCGCAGGGAAACGAATTGCCGTGAAATGTCCGGGTCGCTTTTGATTTCAGGCTCATCCAGTGCCGCGCCGCAATAGCCGTAAAGGAAATACAGCGTGACGCTCAACGCGTGAACGTCAACGGTCGTCATGTCCGCTGGACTGAATTGCAGCGAACTGATTTCATTTTTTATTCCACGAATGAATTGCAATTTTTTCTTTTGATTTTCGGGAATGAAATCGGCAAGCAGTTCCGGCGGCGGCTCGATGCCACCGTGCTCGATGTCAGCCACAGTGTTGGTCAGCTTGCTGATTTTTTCCTCCAAGGCAATCGCATGGTTCAAATTGGTCGCAACAATCGCGCCGAACAAAACCGATTTGTCTGCATGCGTTAATTTTTGCTCGAACACGACGGATGGCAGGCTTTGGCTCTGCAATTCCATGAGGTTGTAGTCGAATTTGACTTTGAAAATTGCGATGAACGCCAGCGCGCTCAATGCGACGACTACGGCAATTACCGCAATTGGCCGGTTCAGCCAGACATTTTCAATGCGCGCGCGGGTCAAATCTTCCCGCATCTTGCGGTCAATGACGTTTTGTCGTCCGCGCAAAAGCAAAACCGGCAGCACCGTCATCATCGGGATGAGGCACAGCAGCAATCCGCCGCCGCAAATGATTCCCATTTCCTGAATGCCTTTGAAATTTGTGAATGCCATCGCGATAAATGCGCCCGCCGTCGTCAGCGCGCCGGTGAAAATTCCCTGACCGGTGAAAACCATCGCCGTCGTCAGCGCCGCTTCGTTCGTTTTGCCTTTCCGCAATTCTTCTTCGTAACGTGTGATCAAATGCACTCCATAATCAATCGCCAATCCGATGAGCATCGGCACAAATGTGATCGTCAAAATGTTCAGATGCCCGATGGCCAGCGTCGCAAACGCGAGCGTGTAAGCCATGCCGAGGACAAGGCAAATCGTCGCTTTTATCGGACGACCGGTTTCGTTGTAGCCATAAATGAAAATCAGCGCGCATAAAATGAGCGATACAATGCTCGCAAGCGTCATGTCCCTTTGCGATTGCGCCATTTCATCATCATCCAAAATCGGCTCGCCGGTCAGGCTGACGTTGACACCCGGCACTTCTGCGACGGTTTGCTGAATGAACTGGCGCAACTTTTTAATCGCTTCGCCATTGAGCGAATCGTTCGGCGGATGCGTCGTGAGCAAAAAAATCTGGCCGTGATTGAGCGTGATATAAATGTCGGAAGCATCGGTCGAACCGAACAATGCCGCGACGCCGGGCGACGGCGGCCTGCCCGCCATTTCCAAACTGGCCGTGGCCTGGTTGACAATGCGCGTCAGCACCGGCAACGCCTGCGCGAGCGATTCGGTCTGGGCGTTTTGTTCGCGCGGCGAGGTTCGAAAAGCGGTGTTGATCTGCTCGAAAAATGAAATGAGATTCGTCGTCTGCGTAAATTGCTGGATGAACGGCAAACTGTCATGCAGGTTCGTTTGAATTGACGCCAAATCATTTTCGGGAACAAAAAAGAGCGCCTTCGTCCCCATCGCGGCCAAATCGTGCTGATAAAAAATGTCCCGGAACAAATTCGTTTCCGGCGCCATTTTTGCGGCGAGACGTTCCACGAATTGCCGGTTTTTTTCCACGTCGTCACTTTCGACGACGACTACAAAATCGTTTCCTTGTTGCGGAAACTCCTTTTGCAGCGCGAGAAAATTCCGGTGATACTTCAGGTTCGCGCCGACCAGATCGTCACGGTTCGTGTCGAATTCAAGATGACCATAAGGCTGCGGCAGCGCGTAAAAAACGCAAACGACAAATAAAATTACTTGCGGATAAAAGAACCGGCGCGGATGACGGATGATCGCCGCCGCCAGTTTGCCCAGCAGCCGCGCAAGAAAACTGTCAGCGCTCAAAGCCTTCATTTCTTCATGCCTTTGAGTCGTTTGACCTTCCCTCGTTTGCTGTGACCGGCCATTTGTTGGTTATGACTGATGATTTGCGATTTACAATTGGTGCAGCATTTTCAAATTCACGATAAAATCGTAAATCAAAAATTATAAATCGCAAATTTTTAGACCGCTTCCACAAAAACCGCCGTGCCATAGCATAGCACTTCGGTGATGCCGGGCGCAATTTCCGTCGCGTCATAGCGCACGCCGATGACGGCGTTGGCACCGAGCTGTCCCGCGTGCGTGAGCATCAGATTGAATGTGTCCTCGCGGGCGCGTTCGCACAAGTTCGTGTAGAGCGAAATGTTCCCGCCGAAAATCGCCTGGACACTTGCGCCGATATTGCCGATGACCGAGCGGGATCGAACCATGATGCCGCGCACCACGCCGAACGATTTGGTGATGCGATAGCCGGGCAGGTCAAACGTCGTTGTCGTCAATGGATGTGTCAGACTCATAGGCCAACGATTGAACACGAGCGCGAGGATTCACAAAAGCGAAAAGTATTCACGGCGAGAGAAAAGCGAACGCCGGCAAATTCCGCAGCGCCGCAAAAATTCCCCCGATAATCAGCAATAGCCACAACATTTTTGGCGAAATAAATTGTCCGGTCGGTTTCCGAAGAATTTTCCTTTGCGCGAACCACGCGCCGCGAATCGCCGCCGCCGCAAGCGTGAAAACAAAAAGCGCGTTGTCCTTCAGCGCGAGTTGAAAGTGTCCATGCAACAGCGCGTAAAACGATCGCGTCGCGCCGCAGCCGGGACAATTCAGTCCTGTCACGGCGTGAAACAGGCAAATTGGATAAAATTTATGCGTGCTTGGGTTGAAGAAAAATATCATCGCGCCTGTGCCGAGAATTGCCGTTCCAAAAATCGCGGCTGCAAAAAATCCGAGCGAAGGTTGCCGGGAAATTTTTGGCGGAATGGATTGCGCGGGCGTCATTGTCCAAATTGGTTGAGATTCCAATTGAAATTAAAATTGCCGGATGCAATTGAGATTATCAGCCAAACCACGAACAGCAAAATACTGGCAACAGAAAGAATCAATCCCGTGATGGCAAGGCCGCGCCCTTCATAAAGTTCCGGATGCCGGTTGATTTGTGAAAGCGCAACGAGGGACAAAATGATGCCGATAATATTTATTGGAAACCCGCAGCAGCACACGATTGACAAGATTCCGCAAATCATCCCGCCGGTCGCGAATCCATTCGTTTTGCGAACGGTTCCGACCAGCAACGGCGCAAATCCCGGCGGAACGGCAGCGGGAAAAGAATTGGCAAATTCCGGCAGCGCGCCGAGCGGTTTCCATTCCGTCGCGTTTTCCGAAATCGTCCGTGTTTGCGCGTTCGCGCGGCCTTGCGCGATCCATTGCCGCAATTGTTCCGCCGTTATCGGCCCGTATTCTTTTCCATCCGCTCCAATGATTTTATACATGCGCCCTTTCTATTCGTCTTCGTCGTCTGTCGCGCGGCCGACGTCCGCGCACACGCCGCGTTTCGCGCTTGCCACAAACCCTAGCAGAATCTTTGCCGACGCGCTGGTGAAAATTTTTTGCGCTTCAACCACAGCATCGCGCACATTTTTTCCGCTGCGAAAAAGCAAATGATACAGCCGTTTCAATTCCAAGCGTTGCTCCGAAGTGAAACCCGCGCGCCGCAAACCGACGACGTTTAAGCCGCAAATGGTGTTGATGCCCGTGGCGATTGTGAACGGCGGCAAATCCTGCCCGACTCCCGCGCCGCCTTGCATCATCGCCAGCGTGCCGATGCGCGTGAACTGATGCACGAGACAATTGCCGGAAATGAACGCCCGGTCTTGAACTGTGACGTGTCCTGCCAGCAACGCGCCGTTGACGATGATGATGTGATTGCCGATCTGGCAATTATGGCCGACGTGGCAGTTGGCCATGAAAAAATTATGCGAGCCGATGACCGTGTCCTCTTCCAATTTGTTCGAGCGGTGAACCGTGGAGTGCTCCCGAAAAACATTGTGATCGCCGATTCGCAGGCGCGTCGGCTCGTTTTTATATTTCAAATCCTGCGGCGCATCGCCGATGACACAGCCGGCGTGGAAAGAATTGTTCGCGCCGATTTTGGTTTGGCCGGTCAAATAAACGTGCGGGCCGACGACGCAATTCGCGCCAAGCTCCACGCCTTCGTCAATCACGGCGAACGGCCCGACGCGAACTGTCGCGTCCAGCTTTGCTTTCGGATGGATGATGGCGGAGCTGTGAATCATCATAAATATTCCCAACGTATTTGATCCGAAACGTTGGATAAGCTGCCATCAGACGCAAGAATAAAGCCATCTCCACTTACGGTGTGAACCATCCCCGCCAAATGACTTCTACTCACGGTAACAAAAATTCTTACCCTACCGTCAGGAAGAATAACCCGATAAGTGAAAAGGGATGCCGCTTTATCTTTGAAAGTAAAAAGCTCTTCGGATACTTCGGGTAATGACGTCAAATAAGAATATGGTTTGTCGCGCAAATTTTCCAGCCTCTGTTTGGCGATAGAAAAAAGCTCTTCGGCCATCGCTTTAGATTTGGCAAACATTTTGTTTCAAAATTAGCCTAATGATTTTAGAAAAATTGTCAGCAGCTATTTCTTCTTTATTTACGCGTAAAAATGTCCCAGTTCGCGCAATGACGAATAATCTTTCGCGCGTTCCGCCGTCGCGCGGCCAATGATGATGTGGTCGAGCACGTCAATTTTCAGAAGTTGCCCGGCGCGGATCAAATCGCGCGTCACTTTGATGTCCGCCGCGCTCGGCGAGGGATCGCCGCTCGGATGATTGTGCGCCAGCACGATGGCTGCGGCGTTGGACGCAATCGCGCTTTTGAAAACTTCGCGCGGATGCACCAGCAACGTGTCAATCGTGCCGTCGGTGATTTCGTCCACGCGAATCAACTTGTGCCGCGTGTTCAGCAGCAGCACTTGCAACGTCTCCCGATCCTTCATCAAGTTGTTTGCGCGCAGCAAAGCGACGACGTTTTCAGGATTGTCCAAAACCGGCGATTCGCGCTGAAGTTCGCCAGCCATTTTCCGCGCCAGCGCGAACGCCGCCACGAGCGTCACCGCCTTGTCGCGGCCGATGCCGCGAACTTTTTGCAAATCGGTCACGGACGCCTGCGCCAGCAATTGCAGCGTCCCGAATTTCTGCAAAACCTGCCTGCCGACTTCGACGGCGTTTGCGCCCTTCAAACCCGTCCGCAAAAGAATCGCGATCAATT